>NZ_JBNAGK010000004.1:220999-312545 GCF_049803835.1 Tropicibacter sp. S64
GTGTGGCTCCCCAGCCCCGCGGGGGGGCGTCTTTCGTTCCCCACGCCGCCCGGTTGGGGCTCTGCCCCAAACCCCGAGGGTATTTGAGGACCAAAGAAGCATAGGCGCGCGCCAGACGGCCGCCGTCAAATGCACTGCATCGGGGTGCTCCGGTGATGGATTGACAGGATCAGTGCCATTGCCTATCTGCGCCGTCGATGCGTCCGACAGGACAGCAGCGTGATCGCGCCGCGTGGCCTTTCGAAGGGCAAATGAGCGCCCCTTTGGACATTGACAGATGAGAGGCACGTCCTTTCCCTCCGGCGATCCGGCCGCTGACCGGCGCGCCAGCTTTGCCGAAACCCTCGCCCATCTTGGCGATCTCGCCGGTGCGATCGAGGCCCTGCGCGGGGCGCTCGATCTGGCTCCGGGCTGGGCCGCCGGATGGTTCCGTCTGGGCGAATACCACGAATTGCTCGGGGAGACGCAGCTGGCCTGCGACGCCTGGACCCACGCCGTGGAGGCCGACCCGGCCGACCCGCTCGGCGCCGGGCTCAAGCGCGATCTGCTGTCCGGCGCACCCGTCGCCGACAGCATGCCGAGCGCGTTCGTCGAGTTGCTGTTCGACCAGTACGCACCCCGCTTCGACGCCTCCCTGCAGGACAAGCTGCACTACAGGGGGCCGCAGATCCTCGCCCGGGCGCTCGGCACGGCGATCGCCGCCGAGAAGGCGCTCGACCTCGGGTGCGGGACGGGGCTCATGGGCGAGGAACTGCGCCCGCATGTCCGGCACCTCGCGGGGTATGACCTGTCGCAGAACATGCTGGGTGAGGCCGAGGCGAAAGGGCTCTACGATCTCCTCGAAAAGCGCGACATCGGGGCGCTGGATCTCCAGCCGGAAACCTGGGACCTGATCACCGCCGCCGACGTGTTCATCTACCTCGGTGCGCTGGAGCAGATCATCGGTTGGTGCGCCGCCTCGCTGAAGCCGGGCGGCACCCTGGCCTTTACGCTCGAACGCGACGACAGCGCACCGCTGACGCTGCGCGAGAGCCGCCGGTTCGCGCACAGCCGGGCGTATGTCACCGACCTCCTGGCGCAGGCCGGGTTCACCGGCGTGCGCCTGACTCCCTGCACCCTCCGCCATGACCGCGGCGCCCCCATCGCCTCGCTTTGCATCACCGCGCAGCGCCCTGCGGCGACCAGACCGTTGCAGAGAGATGGCGAGGACAGCGTGTTCGCCTGAGGTCTGGTGGTGACGGTACGTAGGGCTGGGCTGTGCCCCGCTTTCGCGTTCGGTCAGCCGTCCACCGGCTCTTTCAGCGTTAGCCCGCCGATTCTCACCAGCAGATCGACCACTTCCTCAACGCCCTTGCCGTTCCTCACCTGTGCGAACAGCCAGGGCCGTCCCGCGCGCATCCGGGTTGCATCCCGCTCCATGACCTCCAGCGACGCGCCGACATAGGGCGCGAGGTCGGTTTTGTTGATGACGAGGATGTCCGATTTCGTGATGGCCGGGCCGCCCTTGCGCGGGATTTCCTCGCCCGCGGCGGTGTCGATCACGTAGATCGTCACATCCGCCAGTTCCGGGCTGAAGGTGGCCGACAGGTTGTCGCCGCCGCTTTCGATCAGGATCAGGTCCAGATCGTCGAAGCGCTCATTCAGCTCGGCAATCGCCGCGAGATTGATCGACGCATCCTCGCGTATCGCGGTATGTGGGCAGCCGCCTGTTTCCACGCCCCTGATCCGCTCCAGCGGCAGCACCTGCCGCCGCATCAGCTCCTCCGCATCCTCGCGGGTGTAGATGTCATTGGTGATGACCGCCATCGAGCAGCGGTCGCGCAGGGCTGCGCAGAGCGCCGCCGTCAGGCTGGTCTTGCCCGCGCCCACAGGCCCGCCGATGCCGACCCGCAGGGGGCCGTTCACAGATGCCATGGCATCCTCCTTTGTTGTCGTCTCAAGAGCGGAAGACCCGCGAATAGAGGATCTCGTGCCGCATGCTCTGGATGTCGAGCATCGGGGCGAAGCCGCCGATGTCGTCCGGATCGGCGCTCAGGGCCTTGTCCGCGAGTGACCGGCAGAGCGGTGCCAAAGCCCGGGTGATGCGTTGCCCTGCGGTCTGGCCCAGTGGGACGAGACGCACCGCCGCGCCGGTGAGGTTGGCGGCGAAAGCTTGCAGGAAGAGCCGCAGACCATCCTGCACCGGCAACCCGAGTGCCCGGATTGCCGCGCCCACCGCCACCGGATAGGCCGCGTCCGGGACTGCCACACCCCAGACGTCGCGCACGGTCCGGGCGAAGGCCGCGCCCTGTTCCAGCGTCTCCGCCCGGCGCTCCGACGACGGGGCGAGGGCTGCAGCGAGGTCCGCTAGGGCCGCAAGGTCATCCCCGAACGCCGCCCGCGCGCAGAGCACCGCGTCGGACCATCCCGCCCCGTGCTCCAAAGCGGTTCGCAGCCAGGCTTCGACGGAGGCCGCATCGCGCACGACCCCTTCGGAGATTGCCGTCTCCAGCCCGTGCGACCAGGCGAACGCCCCCACCGGGAAGGATGGCGAGAACAGCTGGTGCAGCACCAGCAGGGGGTCTTCGATCACGTCAGTGGTCATGGCTGTGAGTGTGGCCGTGGCCGTGCGCATGGCCCTCCGGGCCGTGGGCATGGGAGTGGTCGTGCCCGTGGGTTCGGCCATGGCCATAGGCCCCGCCCTCCGGCGTGAACGGCTCCTCCACCTCCTCGACCCGGGCACCGAGCCGGACCAGCATGTCAGCGATCACATGATCGGGCTGGATCAGCAGCCGGTTCGGCTCGATCTGGCAAGGCGTGTGGCGGTTTCCGATGTGCCAGGCGAGGCGCACCATGTCCGCGCCGGTGATGGCGAGCAGCGGCTCCACCGCCGCCTCCACCGCGATCTCTTCGCCTTCCGTCGTGACCAGCACCCCGCCATGATCCAGCGAGGTGGTCTGCGCGAGGTCCACCAGCAGCGTCCCGCCCGAGGCCATGACCAGCACCTTGCGGCGCAGGAAGCGGTCTTCGTAGCTCAGGATCAGCCGGTCGCTTAAACCCTTGTGGGAATGCGGGTGGTAGCTGTGCGCGGTCTTCATGTCGGCTCCTTCAGGGCGCGGAATGCGCCGTCATTCCATCTTTTCGATGGCCACATAGTCATAGACGTCATCCGCCCCCGGATAGAACGACCGGGCGAGATAGCTTGCGCCCAGGTCCGGCAGGTAGTGCAGGATGTCGTAGGTCTCGCGGTCCGCCGGGTCGAAGTACATGCGCACCGGCAGGACCGTGTAGGTGCAGTCGCCAAACGTCATGGTCGTCTCCGGATCGGCCTCGAAGACGTCGAGGCCCTGCGAAATCTCGCCACCCTCGTTGATGACCACCGGCATCTGCAGCGACTTGCCGACTTCCGGCAGGGGGATGTCCTGCGGGCTGTGGCCATAGCTGTAGGTATCCCGCGCCGTGGTGTCGAGTGCGCCGTCCCTGGCCTGGATGAACTCGACCATGTAGAGCCCTCGCGCCAGCAGGACCCGCGAGTCGAGTGTGCCGTTTTCGTAGTAATGAGACGTCACGGTTCCGGGCGTGAAGGTCTTGAGCTCCTCGTAGGCCCCATCCGCCGTGCGCATCCGGATGCCGGTGTCGAGATCCGCCGCCACGGGGCACTCCGCGAGAACGGCGGGGGCCCAGAGGGCGGCGATGAGGGTCAGGCTGCGCATGTCTCTCTCCTGTCGATGCTTGCGCCCACTGCGCCAGAAGCCGGGAATGCCGTCAACGGCGGTTTTCCGGCCCTCCCGGCTGGCAACAAAAGTCCGGACGGACTTTTGCAAATTCCTTGAAAGGAATTTGCGCCCGGCCTCCCCCGTCAGAACAGGAAGTACCGCTGTGCCATGGGCAGAACCTTCGCCGGCTCGCAGGTCAGAAGCTCGCCATCGGCGCGCACCTCGTAGGTCTCCGGATTCACCTCGATCTTCGGCGTCGCCGTGTTCAGTTTCAGGTCGGACTTGCCGATGCCCCGGGTGTTCTTCACCGCCACCGTCTGCTTCGCCAGACCCAGTGTCCCGCGGATGTTCTCCGCCTGCGCCGCTTCGCTGACGAAGATCACCGCCGAGTGCTCGACCGAGCGCCCATAGGCGCCGAACATGCTGCGCGAATAGACCGGCTGCGGTGTCGGGATCGACGCGTTGGGATCGCCCATCTGCGCACAGACGATGGTTCCGGACATCAGCACCATCTCCGGCTTCACCCCGAACATGGCGGGTGACCAGAGCACCAGGTCCGCCCGCTTGCCCTCTTCGATGGAGCCGATTTCATGGCTGATGCCATGGGCAATCGCCGGATTGATGGTGTATTTCGCGATGTAGCGGCGCACGCGCATGTTGTCGTTGTCGCCGGTCTCCTCGGCCAGTTTGCCGCGCTGCTTCTTCATCTTGTCGGCGGTCTGCCAGGTGCGGATGATGACCTCGCCCACGCGCCCCATGGCCTGACTGTCCGACGCGATGATCGAGAACGCCCCCATGTCGTGCAGGATATCCTCCGCCGCGATGGTCTCCTTGCGGATGCGGCTCTCGGCGAAGGCCACATCCTCCGGGATCGACTTGTCCAGATGGTGGCAGACCATGAGCATGTCGAGATGCTCTTCGAGCGTGTTCACCGTGTAGGGCCGCGTCGGGTTGGTCGAGGACGGCAGCACGAACTCCTCGCCACAGATGCGGATGATGTCAGGCGCATGACCGCCGCCCGCGCCTTCGGTGTGGAAGGCGTGGATCGTCCGGCCCTTCATGGCCTTCACGGTGTTCTCGACGAAACCGGACTCGTTCAGGGTATCGGTGTGGATCATCACCTGCACGTCCCAGGCATCCGCCACCGAAAGGCAGCAGTCGATCGCTCCCGGCGTCGTGCCCCAGTCTTCGTGCAGCTTGAGCGAGCAGGCCCCGGCCCGGATCTGCTCCTCCAGAGCGCCGGGAAGCGAGGCATTGCCCTTCCCTGCAAAGGCGAGGTTCATCGGGAAGGCATCCGCCGCCTGGAGCATCCGCCCGAGGTGCCAGGGCCCCGGTGTGCAGGTCGTCGCAAGGGTGCCATGCGCCGGGCCAGTGCCGCCGCCGAGCATGGTGGTCAGGCCGGAATGCAGCGCGTCCTCGATCTGCTGCGGACAGATGTAGTGGATATGGCTGTCCATGCCGCCAGCGGTCAGGATGCGCCCTTCCCCGGCAATCGCCTCCGTGCCCGGCCCGACGATGATGTTCACGCCGGGCTGGGTGTCCGGGTTGCCGGCCTTGCCGATCTTGTGGATGCGCCCGTCACGCAAGCCCACGTCCGCCTTGTACACCCCGGTCCAGTCGACAATCAGCGCATTGGTGATCACCGTGTCGACCGCACCCTCGGCCCGCGTGGCCTGCGACTGGCCCATGCCGTCGCGGATCACCTTGCCGCCGCCGAACTTGACCTCCTCGCCATAGATTGCCGCATTGGCGCCCGAGCCGCCGGACTGAGCCGCGCCCACGGCTTCGGCAGTCAGGTCGCGCTCGACCTCGATGATCAGGTCGGTGTCCGCCAGACGCAGCTTGTCGCCGGTGGTCGGGCCGAACATGGCGGCATAGTCGGAACGGGAAATCTTGGCGGGCATGATCGGTCCTTGTTGTCTCGTTTACCGCGCGGTCCTGCGCTTCGACAGGCGGCGGGAATTGGCTTTGGTGGTGCGGCGCAGCGGCTTGACGGCGGCGGCCAGCGCGGCTTCGGGCGACTTGCCCTTCCACGTGGCGGAGAAGGCGGCGCGGCCGGCTTCGGCAAAGGCGGCCTGCTTTTCGGCAACCATGCGGACGTTCTCGGTCTTCGGCACACGCCAAAGCCCCAGCATGCCGAGCGTGCGCATCCAGATCACCGCGCCCGCCTCAACGGACATCAGCGACAATTGGTGCCCAAGGCGCATCATGGTGAACGGATCGGGAGTGTGGGAACGGCTCATGTCAGTCTCAGCTTCATGTGGATGACCCGGGTGTCGTCGCCGCCGTAGGCGTCCGGGTCGGTGTACCGTTGAAATCCGAGGCTCTCATAGAGCGGCAGGGCCTCGACATGACGATAAAGCGCATCGAGCCACAAGGTTCCGTGGCCAAGGCGGCGGGATTCGGCAATGCATTCGACGCAGAGCAGACGGCCAAGACCCAGCCCCCGGAACGCTTCGCGCACATACATGCGGTTCATCTCTCCATCGCCGTCCTTTGCAGGGCGCAGCATGACGATCCCGGCGGTCTGGCCTTCGTGCTCGGCAAGGAAACATTCGCCCCTTGGCGGCAGGAAAAAGGCCTCGAAGTTGGCGAGTTGACCTTTCACGTCCTGATCCGCGATATAGGCGTCGATTTCGTCCTGCATGTCGGGATATCGCACGCGCACGGTGTCGAAGAATTCCCAGACCAGGGCGGAGGCCGCCGCGATCTGGTCTTCTCCGCGCACCCGCACGACCGTCGCCATCTCAGAGGTCTCCCATCACCGCCTGATTGAAGCCGTAGATCTTCCGCGCCCCGGCGATGGGGATCAGGCTGACCTCGCGCTTCTGGCCCGGCTCGAAGCGCACGGCGGTGCCCGCGGCGATGTCCAGCCGCATGCCCCGCGCCGCGTCGCGGTCGAAGTCCAGCGCCGCGTTGGCCTCGGCGAAATGGTAGTGGCTGCCCACCTGCACCGGACGGTCGCCGGTGTTGGCGACCATCAGCGTGATCGCCGTCCGGTCGCCGTTCAGGGTCAGGTCGCCCTCTGCCGGGAAAAGCTCGCCGGGGATCACTTGCGTCCCCGTGCCCGCGCCAGAGCCACACCGCCGGACACAGCGATCACCGCCAGCGCCGCCGCCATCACCATCCAGCTTGCCCCGTCATGCGGATGCACATGCACACCCGGATGTGCCAACGCAGGACCCGCCACCAGCACCGCAGCCGCCGTCAGACCAAGTTTCATCATGTCACTGTCCCTTTCGCTTCTTCTGTTTGAAAAACCTCGAAATTCACCGGATCGGATTGTGCACCGTCACCAGCTTGGTGCCATCGGGGAAGGTCGCTTCCACCTGCACCTCGTGGATCATCTCCGGCACGCCTTCCATGCACTGATCCCGCGTGATCACTTGCGCCCCGGCCTGCATCATCTCCGCCACCGAACGCCCGTCCCGCGCACCCTCGACCACCGCGTCGGTGATCAGCGCAATCGCTTCCGGGTGGTTGAGCTTGACGCCGCGGGCGAGCCGCTTGCGGGCGACTTCCGCCGCCATTGCGATCAGCAGCTTGTCTTTTTCTCTCGGGGTCAGGTTCATCGTGTGTTGTCTCTTGTCAGGCTCTTACAGCATCCAGGGGCGGGGCAGGTCCGCCCCGGCGAGGTCGGTGAGCAGCGGCACGAGGCAACGCCGCAACTCGAATCCATCACGCGCGAGAAGGCGCAGGAACACAAGGTCATCGTTCAGGGCCGAGGCGCCGGCGGTCGCGGGCAGCCCGGCCCGCAGCGCGTCGAGCCATTCGGCTATTCCCGGCGCCGCGCAGAGCACGGAGGCGAGGGCGATAGCGCCGCCTGCCACGGTCTGTTTTGCAAGAGTGGCGGCGGTATCACCATCCAGGCGCAGCCGGTCGGCAAACACCAGTTTGCCGCTCACGCGCAGGTCGATCCGGTCGCGCAGGTGTAGGTCCTGCACCGTCTCGCCCATGGCTTCACGGCCAAAGATCAGAACTTCGGAGGCCAGCAGCCTTGCGCCTTTGGCGAGGTCGACCGTCAGCGTCCGGTCCAGCGCCGCCCCGTCGAAGAGGATCGTTTCCTGCGGCAGCCACGTCAGGCTTGCCCCCTCCCCGGCCCGCAAAGCCGCGTGCACCCGCCCCGGAGCCCCCGGCGCGGCGCGGTAGATGCGTTCGGCGGCCTGCGTGGTCAGGCGCAACGATGCGCCCGGCAGGGCCTCCGCGCTCATGGTGAAGTCATCGCCGCCGGTCACGCCCCCCGAAGAATTGAGATAGACCGCGTCCAGCATCGCCCCCCGTGTCTGCGGGAACAGCAGCTTGCTGCTGCCGGACATGGCCAGATCGCCGATCACCGACCGGCCGTCGCGGCACTTGGCAACAAGATGCGCCCGTCCCCGCGCCCGCTGCGGCGCGGTCATCGCGGCAGACATTGGTGATGTGTGATCGTAAGGGATGGCAGGCTCCTCGCAGGTCTTGGGCCGAGCCTCCGCCCTACCCTTTCCAGCCTCAAGGCATCCGCTGATACCGGCGGGACGTTTGCGCTGAAGAATGCGGCAGACGCCATCAGATTGGCTGTTTTTTGCGCGCGCTGCGCAAATATGAGGCGGTTTTGAATCAATCCTGCCCTTTTGCCCGCGCCTGCACCGCGTAGCTGCACCGATCCGGCTTCAGATCGACCAGCGGCGTGCCGTCGAGACAGTCCAGCCCGCGCACCAAAAGCGTTGCCCCGTCTCGGCGCAGCAGGCGCACGCTGGAGGTGCCGATGGGATTGGGCCGGAGCGGCGAGCGCAGGGAAAAGGTGCCGCGTGCCGCACCGTCGCCCTTCGGGCTCTGGGTCAACAGATCGCGCCGGGCGAGGTGGAGCCAGTAGAGCACCTCGATGCGCTCGAATCGCTCGATCCCGTCCAGCGCGGGTTCCAGTTCGGGCAATAGCACGATCCGGCACTCCGGGCCGTCCTCGACATCCCCCTGGCGCGGGCACATCCCCCGCGCCGTGAATGGCGTATGGATCGTGCCGATGAAGGTCAGCCCGACGTCGGTCGGCAGCGGCACGTCGAGAATCGTCTCCCCCTCCCGCAAGACATCACGCGGATGCGGCTCCGGGCCGGTCACAGGATGACCCGGTGTTCGCGCTGGCCCGTCACCAGCGTATCCAGCATGAAGGTCTTGCCTGCTGCCGTCTGCCCCTCCGGCGCCCCATCCGCTGCCGAGGTCACGAACAGCGTCGTCAGGCTGGGTCCACCGAACGCCGGGCAGGTGGTCAGGCTCGCGGGCAGTTTAAACGCATGCTGAAAGCTGCCATCCGGCGCATAGCAGGCCACGCGACCCGCCCCCCATTGCGCGTTCCAGAAATTGCCCACCGCATCAACAACGGCCCCGTCCGGCGCGAACCCCTCCGGTTTCAGATCGAGGAACAACTGAGGCTCACCGTCCGGCCAGCCATCGTCGTCCAATGCCACGCGCCAGACCTTCTGCACGCCGGTATCGGCGAAATAGGCGTGGCGGCCGTCGGGGGTGAAGCTGATCGCGTTGGGGATGGAGATGCCAGAGAACAGCTGGCGCAATTCGCCCCGATAATAGCGATAGATCGCCCCCATCCCCGTCTCGCAGTCATACCCCATGGTCCCGATCCAGAAACCGCCCTGCGGATCGGCACGCCCGTCGTTGCAGCGTGTCTCCGGCTTGTCCGCCTCAAGCTCGGCGAGATGGCCGTGGGTGCCGTCGGTCAGGTCGAACAGCACGAGGTCCCGCGCCGTGGCCACCAGCAGGCGGTCGTGGTCGACCCAGCCCGCAGCCGAGACGGCGCGGTCGAACTGCCAGTGCCGCTCGGTCTCGCCGCCCAGCTCGTACATCCGGTGTCCCTTGATATCGAACCAGAACAGCGACCCGCGCTCCGGGTGCCAGAGCGGCCCCTCGCCGAGCGCGCAAGCGGTTTCGGAAAATACTTCGGCGGCCATGTGCGTCCTCCCCGGCAAACTCCGTCCCAGATGTCCACATCCGCCGCCGCGGGGCAAGGGCTGCCGCCGGGTGGTCCCGTTTTGGGGCTGGAAATGCCCCGCGATATGCGCAAGGCTCACCCCCGGAACCACACAAGGACAGCGCACCCCATGACCTGCGTTTTCATCCAGATCCGCTGCAAACCCGGCACCGCCTACCGCGTCGCGGGCGATATCGTGCTGCGCGAGATCCACTCGGAACTCTTCTCGACGAGCGGCGAGTATGACCTGCTGGTCAAGCTCTACATTCCGGAGGGCGAGGACGTCGGCAAGTACATCAACGACCACCTGCTCGACATCGACGGGATCGAGCGGACGTTGACGACGCTGACCTTCCGGGCCTTCTGAGCCTTTCCGACGTATAAAAAACCAAAAAAGACAGGGACTTTTCTCATGACCTTCAAGGGACTTCTTCTCACCACCGCCCTCGCCGCCGCCGCCATGTCCGCGCAGGCCGAGGTCAAGGTCGGCATGATCACCACGCTTTCCGGCGGCGGTGCCTCGCTCGGCATCGACACGCGCGACGGCTTCCTGCTGGCGCTGGAAAACGCGGGCCGCGACGACGTGACCGTCGTGGTCGAGGACGACCAGCAGAAGCCGGACATTGCGGTGCAGCTGGCGGACAAGATGATCCAATCGGAGAAGGTCGACGTGCTGACCGGCATCGTCTGGTCGAACCTCGCAATGGCCGTGGTGCCCGCCGCGACGGCGCAGGGGCTGTTCTACCTCTCGACCAACGCTGCCCCGGCGCAGCTTGCGGGCGCGGGCTGCAATGCGAATTATTTCGCGATTTCCTACCAGAACGACAACCTGCACGAGGGCGCGGGCGCCTATGCCACGCAGGCGGGCTTCAAGAACACCTTCATCCTCGCGCCGAACTACCCGGCGGGCAAGGACAGCCTGACCGGCTTCAAGCGCTTCTACGAAGGGGCGCTTTCGGGCGAGATCTACACCCAACTCGGCCAGACCGACTACGCCGCCGAGATCGCCCAGATCCGCGCGTCCGGCGCGGACTCGGTCTTCTTTTTCCTGCCGGGCGGCATGGGGATTTCCTTCCTCAAGCAATACGCCGCCTCCGGCGTCGACCTGCCGCTGGTCGGCCCGGCTTTCTCCTTCGACCAGAATATCCTTCAGGCGGTCGGCGATGCGGCGGTCGGCGTGAAGAATGCGTCCACCTGGTCCAAGGATCTGGACAACGAAGCCAACGCGGCTTTCGTGTCGAGCTACGAGGCCAAGTATGGCCGCCTGCCGTCGATCTACGCGGCACAGGGCTATGACACGGCAAACCTGCTGCTCTCGGCCGTCGACAAGGCGGACGTGAACGACGACGCAGCGTTTGGCGCGGCGCTGAAGGCGGCGGATTTCGCTTCCGTGCGGGGCAAGTTCTCCTTCGCGGCCAACAACCACCCGGTACAGGACGTTTATGTCCGCGAGGTCATCAAGGAGGGGGAAATCTTTACGAACAAGATCGTCGCCACCGCGATGGAAGACCGCGCGAACGCCTATGTGGATGAGTGCAAGATGTGATTGGCGAGGGGTGCGGGGCACAGCCCCGCCCTACGGGACCGTGGTTCTGCGCGGTCCCTGTTTTCCTCCGCATCGCTCTCGCAGGCCGGGGCTATGCCCCGGCGCGCTCCAACAGACATGATCCGCCTCTTGCAGACCCCGCTGACCGACTTGGGCCGCCTGCCCGCCTTCGTGGAAGACTGTGCCATGCAGGGCTGTATCGTGATCGCGGTCTGGGGCGACGACGCGGATGCCGTGCATGACGAGATTGACGATCTCCTGCTGTTCGATTTCGACGCGGGCAAGCCGCGCCAGGAGCCTTGGTCCGATATCGTTACCACCCTGCACCCGGACCACGCCGACGCGCTCGAGCTTGCCCAGGGCTGGGACGGCGGCATTCACTCCATCGAGGACATGACCCTCTGACATGACGCTGACCCTCATCCTCGAACAGGTCCTGAACGGGCTGCAATCGGGCATCATGCTGTTCCTGATGGCCGCGGGCCTGACGCTGATTTTCGGCGTCATGGGGCTGATCAACCTCGCCCATGGCTCGCTCTACATGGTCGGCGCTTTCTGCGCCGCCGCCGTTGCGGGCTGGAGCGGGAGTTTCCTGCTCGGTCTGGTGGCTGCACTGGCGGGGGCGGCTTTGGCGGGGGCGCTTATCGAGCGCGTGGTGATCCGCAGGCTCTACGCCCGCGACCACCTCAACCAGGTGCTCGCTACGTTTGCGCTCATCCTGATCTTTTCCGAAGGCACCCGCTGGCTCTTTGGCTCCTTCCCGCTCTATCTCGACGTGCCCGCCGTTCTGGCGCAGCCTGTCACCCTGCCCTTCGACATCCTCTATCCCGCCTACCGCCTCGCGATCATCGGTGCAGGGCTTGCGGTCGCGGTCCTGCTGTTCTGGCTGATCGGCTGCACCCGTCTCGGCATCCGCATCCGCGCCGGCGAGAACGACCGCGAGATGATCGCGGCGCTTGGCGTGGACATCGACCGGCTCTACACGCTGGTCTTTGCTCTGGGAGCCGCTTTGGCGGGGCTGGCGGGGGCTTTGGTGGGCGCGATCCAGTCCGTGCAGGTGGGCATGGGCGAGCCGGTGCTCATCCTCGCCTTCGTCGTCATCGTCATCGGCGGGATAGGGTCCATAAAGGGGGCATTGATCGGAGCGTTGCTGGTCGGGCTGACGGATACGCTCGGCGGCATCTTCTTGCCGGAAATGTTCAAACTCTTCATGGCCCCTGCAGCGGCGACACAGGCGGGAGCGGCGCTGGCGTCCATGGCAATCTACATCCTGATGGCAGGCGTGCTGATCTGGCGGCCGACGGGTTTGTTCGGAGTGCGGGCGTGAATGGTGCGCCCCGCCCCGAGGCCGGGCGAAAATTTTGCCGGGACAAAATTTTACCACGGGGGCTTTGCCCCCGGATCCCCCAGGTATTTGGGGACCAAAGAAGCAGGGGGCGGGCATGAGCCGGGAGGCATGGGTCAATCTTGGCGTGCTGACAGGGCTGGTGATCGTGCCGCTTTGGGCGCTTTGGGCAGATGAGCCGTTTACCATCACGCTGGCCACACGGGCGGTGGTCCTGGCGCTGGCGGCGGTCGGATTGAATGTGGCGCTGGGACTCGGCGGGCTGGTGAGCCTTGGCCATGCAGTGTTCTTCGGGATCGGGGGATATGCCATGGGCGTGCTTGCCTCCCATGCGCAGAGCTATACGCCGCTCGCGGAGTGGCCTTTCCTGATCGAAGGCACGAAGTCGATGCCGGTGATCTGGCTTGTCGCCGTAGTTGCCGCGGCGCTCGCGGCGCTGGTGATCGGGGCGGTGTCGCTGCGCACTTCCGGGGTCTATTTCATCATGATCACCCTCGCCTTCGGCCAGATGTTCTATTTCTTCACCATCAGCTGGAGCGCCTATGGCGGTGAGGACGGGCTGTCGATCTACGTCCGCAACGGCTTTCCCGGGCTGAATACGCTGGTGCCGATCCAGTTCTACGGCCTGTGTTTCGCGCTGCTCTGTCTTGCGCTTCTGCTGGGCCATGCCCTGGCCCGGTCCCCCTTCGGTCTCGCCCTGAACGCGGCGCGGCAGGCTCCGGAGCGGGCGCGGGCCGTGGGGCTCGATCCCTATCGGCTGCGGCTTGTGGCCTTCGTGATCAGCGGCGCGATCACGGGGCTGGCGGGGGCGCTGTTCGCCGATCTGTCACGCTTTGTCAGTCCGACCATGTTCAGCTGGCAACTGTCGGGCGAGCTCATGGTCTTTCTCATACTCGGCGGCACTGCGCGGCTGTTCGGGCCAGTGGTCGGTGCCGTGGTCTTTGTCCTTCTGGAGCACTGGCTTGGGGGGCTGAGCGACTACTGGCACGTGTTCCTTGGCGCCCTGCTTCTGGTCATCGTGCTGTTCGCCAAGGGCGGCCTCATCGGGCTCCTGGCCGGTCGCCGGGTGGCCCATGACTGACGTGCTGCTGGAAACCCGGGGGCTGACAAAGGCGTTCGGTGCCGTGCGGGCCTCGGACAATGTCTCGCTCTCCCTGTGCGCGGGCGAGATACACGCCATCATCGGTCCGAACGGCGCGGGCAAGTCGACGCTGATCGGCCAGATCTGCGGCACGCTGGTGCCGGACAGCGGCTCCGTGCACCTCGCTGGCGTGGAGGTAACGGCGCGGCCACCGCAGGCGCGGGCGCGGCTTGGTCTGGCACGGACGTTTCAGGTCAGCCAGCTGGCCATGGACGACACGGTGCTCCAGAACGCGGTGCTCGGTGCCCTCGGCGCGTCCGGATCGCCCTGGCATTTCTTTCGCCCGGCCTTGTCGGACAAGACCATGCGGGACACGGCGGAGGCGGCGCTGGCACGGGTCGGCCTTGCGGAGCAGGCGTCAGCCGTGACGGCGGAGCTCTCGCATGGCCAGCGTCGGCTGCTGGAAGTGGCGGTCGCGCTGACGCTGAGGCCAAAGGTCTTCGTCATGGACGAGCCGATGGCAGGCCTCGGCACGGAAGGCAGCGCGTCCCTGACGCGGCTGCTGGACGAGCTCAGGCGTGAGGCTCCGATCCTTTTGGTGGAGCACGACATGGACGCGGTCTTTGCCCTCGCGGACCGGATCAGCGTGCTTGTCTACGGCCAGATCATTGCGACGGGGACCGTGGAGGAGATCCGCAACAATGCCGCCGTGCGCGAGGCCTATCTGGGGGAAGCGTCATGAGCCTGTTGCAGGTTCGGGGGCTGACCGCCCGTTATGGCGCGGCGCAGGCGCTCTTTGGCGTGGATTTCACCCTTGCCGAAGGCGAGGTGCTGGCGCTCATGGGACGCAATGGCATGGGCAAGTCGACCAGCGTGAAATGCCTGTGCCGGATGATGCCCTCCTCCGGAGTGCTGACATTTGCCGGGCGGGACCTGCACCCTTTGCGCTCGCACGAGGTCGGGCGGCTCGGGATCGGGCTGGTGCCGGAGGGACGGCGCTGCTTTGCGGATCTGTCGGTGCTGGAGAACCTGACGGCGGCGGCGCGGCCGGGGTTTTGGGACATGGCGAAGGTCGGTAACCTGTTCCCCCGTCTGTCCGAACGGCAGGGGCAGATCGCACGGAGCCTCTCGGGCGGCGAGCAGCAGATGCTGGCCATCGGGCGGGCGCTGATGACGAACCCCCGGCTTCTGGTGCTGGACGAGGCGACAGAGGGGCTTGCGCCCATCGTGCGGCAGGAAATCTGGTCGGCGTTGACAGTGCTGAAACGCGAGACCGGCATGGCGATGTTGATCATCGACAAGTCCTTGAAGGAACTGAGAGCGGTGGCGGACCGGGCGGTGATCCTCGAACGCGGGCGCTCGGTCTGGATGGGTGCGCCGGAGCAGATCACGGCGGAGATCGCGGGGAAGTATCTGGGGGTGTGAGGCGCACTCAAACCTTCAGAAGAGCCGCATCGAACCACACATCCTCGTAGGTCGGCGTCACGAGGAAACGCCAGCCGGGGGCGAGGCCGAGATAGGGCAAGACCAGCGGCAGACGCTCTGCGAGGTGGCTGACGTGCAGAGGCGGGAAGAACTCCGAAACACTTCTCCGCCCCAGAGGAACCAGCCGCAGGCTTGCCCCTCCGGCGGGTGGCGCAGGCCGTTCAGGGGCATGGTCAGATCGAGTGCGGAGCGGGCGATGCCGACGACCTGCTGCGGCTCTGCGGGCAGATATTCGCTGCCTTGTCTGGCGCAGAGCGCCCTTTGCTGCTGTGACCACATTCCCTCTCATCTCGCAACGTGCGCAAGAAGGTGGCTCAATGCAAATCGAACCGGACACCCTCGCCGCCAAGTTCCCCGAAGACACGGGCACAGGTCTCATCGGATACCTCTGCATCGACATGGACCGCGAAGAAAGTCTCCTTGCTTATTGGCGCAAAGTCCCCGTCCATGACCGCTTCCCGACCTGGGACATATTTCAGATCAAGACTGAGCAACACCAATCCAACATGCGGCAGGCGCAGGATGGCAAAGACCGACTCTTCGTCCAGAAAGAATGGCGTTCGAAAGACCTCGGATAGTCTGTCCAATGTGGCGATGACCGACCCAATCTCGCGAGCCCGTCCAGAGGGCCAGGGTAGCAGACCGATTTCGGCTGGAATGATTGGCGCGCTGCTGACTGCCCCGACGGACATCGCATTTCCTTTCCTCTATGGCCCAGAGCCTATCAATAAAGTTCGCTTCGGCAACCATGCGTCTCCGCTTCATACCAAAAACGCTATCCACTTCTGCCAAATCCAGATTTGATTGATATGCGAGACCCCTGATACCCCTTCGGCAAACACCGAAAATGGGGGGAGCCATGGCGTTCAAGCCGGCGAAGTGGCCGCGCAAGCTGCGCAGTCAGGAATGGTACGGCGGCACCAGCCGCGATGTGATCTATCACCGGGGATGGCTCAAGAATCAGGGCTACCCCGATGACCTTTTCGATGGTCGTCCGATCATCGGCATCCTCAACACGTGGTCCGATCTGACCCCCTGTAACGGCCACCTGCGGGAGCTTTCGGAGAAGGTCAAGGCGGGGATCTGGGAGGCGGGCGGCTTCCCGGTGGAGGTGCCGGTGTTCAGCGCGTCGGAGAATACCTTCCGCCCCACGGCGATGATGTTCCGCAACCTCGCCGCGCTCAGCATCGAAGAGCAGATCCGGGGGCAGCCGATGGACGGCTGCGTGCTGATGGTCGGCTGTGACAAGACCACGCCTTCGCTGCTGATGGCGGCTGCTTCCTGCGACCTGCCGTCGATCGTCGTGACGGGCGGGCCGATGCTCAATGGCTGGTTCCAGGGCGAGCGGGTCGGCGCGGGCACGCACCTGTGGCGCTTCTCCGAGGCCGTGAAGGCGGGCGAGATGACGCAGGACGAATTCCTCGACGCGGAGGCCGCCGTCACCCGCTCCTCAGGCACCTGCAACACCATGGGCACGGCGTCTTCCATGGCCTCCATGGCCGAGGCTCTGGGCATGGCCCTCAGTGGCAACGCCGCGATCCCGGCGGTGGACAGCCGCCGCCGCGTCATGGCCCAGCTTTCAGGCCGGCGCATCGTGCAGATGGTCAAGGACGACCTGAAGCCGTCGGACATCCTGACCCGAGAAGCCTTCGAGAACGCCATCCGCACCAACGGTGCGGTGGGCGGCTCGACCAACACCGTGGTGCATCTCCTCGCCATCGCAGGGCGCGTCGGCGTCGACATCACGCTCGACGATTGGGACCGCTGCGGGCGGGACGTGGCGACGATCCTGAACCTGCAACCCTCCGGCAAGTACCTGATGGAGGAGTTCTTCTATGCGGGCGGCCTGCCCGTGGTGCTCAAGCGTCTGGGGGAAGGCGGCAAGCTGCACAGGGACGCGCTGACCGTCTCCGGCTCCACGATGTGGGAGGAGGTCAAGGATGCTACGAACTGGAACGAGGACGTGATCCTGCCGGTCGACAAGCCCCTGACCAAACAGGGCGGCATCGCGGTGCTCAAGGGCAACCTGGCCCCGAACGGCGCGGTGCTCAAGCCTTCCGCGGCAACGCCCGCGCTCATGCAGCACAAGGGCCGCGCCGTGGTCTTCGAGGACATCGACGACTACAAGGCGAAGATCAACGACGAGGATCTCGACATCGACGAGACCTGCATCATGGTGTTGAAGAACTGCGGACCGAAGGGCTATCCCGGCATGTCCGAGGTCGGCAACATGGGTCTGCCGCCGAAGGTGCTCCGCAAGGGCATCAAGGACATGATCCGGATTTCCGACGCCCGCATGTCCGGCACAGCCTATGGCACCGTGATCCTGCACACGTCGCCCGAAGCCGCCGCCGGTGGTCCGCTGGCGGTCGTGCGGAACGGTGACATGATCGAGGTGGACGTGGCGAACCGCCGCCTGCATCTCGACATTTCCGATGCCGAGCTGGCGGAGCGTCTGTCGACATGGCAGCCGACCCACGAGCGGCCGACGTCTGGTTACGCCTGGCTTCACCAGCAGCATGTCGAAGGCGCCGACACCGGCGCCGATCTCGACTTCCTCAAGGGCTGTCGCGGTGCGCCGGTCGGAAAGGATTCGCATTGATGAAGATCGCGATCATCGGCGTGGGCAAGATCGCCCTCGACCAGCACGTTCCCGCGATTGCCGGGAGCGAGGACTGGGAACTTGCCGCCACCTGCTCGCGCCACGGGTCCGTGGATGGCGTGGAGGCCTTCACCGACTTCGACACACTGCTGGAGCAAAGGCCGGACATCCGGGTCGTCTCGCTCTGCATGCCCCCGGTGCCGCGTTATGACTACGCCGCGAAGGCCATCGCGGCGGGGCGGCATGTGATGCTGGAGAAGCCCCCCGGCGCCTCTCTGGCGGAATGCCATGCGCTTGAGGCGATGGCGAAGAAGGCGGGCGTCAGCCTCTTTGCCACCTGGCATTCGCGCTGCGCCGACAAGGTGCCTGCCGCGAAGGAGTGGCTCAAGGACAAGACCATCACCCGCGCCCATATCACCTGGCGCGAGAGTGTGCGGAAGTGGCATCCCGGGCAGGACTGGGTCTTCGAGCCCGGCGGCATGGGCGTCTTCGATCCGGGCATCAATGCGCTAAGCATCCTGACGGAAATCCTGCCGAAGCCCGTGCACCTGACCTCCGCCACGCTGGAATACCCGGCGAACCGGCAGACGCCGATTGCGGCGCGGCTCCAGTTCACCGGCAACACCTCCGCCGAGTTCGACTGGCGCGAGGAGGACAAGGACATCTGGTCCATCGACGTCGAGACCACGCAAGGCACGCTCTCGCTCCACGAGGGCGGCGCGCGCATGGTTCTCGATGGAGCCGAGCACGCGGGCGACGACAGCCCGCTCTCCGGCGAGTATCCCCGGCTCTATGCCCGCATGACCGAACTGGTGAGCCTTGGCGCCATCGACATGGACCTGAGCCCCTTCGTGCATGTGGCCGACGCGCACATGCTGGGACGGCGCGAAATCGTCGCCCCCTTTGATTTCTGAGGAGACAGCTATGAAAACCCCGCTTACCGGCATCCTGCCCGTCGCCCCCACCCCCTTTCACGCCGATGGCTCTCTTGATGAGGAAGGCTGCCGCCGCGTGATGGACTGCATGATCGACCAGGGTGTCGACGCCATCTGCATCCTTGCGAACTACTCCGAGCAGTTTCTGCTGTCGGACGAGGAGCGCGACCGCGTCATGCGCATCAGCCACGAGCAGGTCGCGGGCCGCGTGCCGGTCATCGTCACCGTCAGCCATTTCCACTCGCCGATCACCGCGAAGCGGGCAAAGGCCGCACAGGATCTCGGCGCAAGCATGGTCATGATGATGCCGCCCTACCACGGCGTCGGGCTTGTTCCCGGCCCGGAGGGCATCTATGAGCATTTCCAGATGGTCAGCGATGCGATCGACATCCCGATCATGGTGCAGGATGCGCCACTGTCCGGCGTGTCGCTCCCGGTGCCGCTCCTGGTGAAGATGGCCAAAGAGATCGAGAATGTCTCCTATTTCAAGATCGAGACCCCCTTTGCCGCCGACAAGCTCGCGGCACTGATCGAGGAAGGCGGCGAGCATATCGTCGGTCCCTTCGACGGCGAGGAGGCGGTGACGCTGCTGGCCGATCTCGACGCGGGCTGCACCGGCACCATGACCTCGGCGCTCCAGCCCGACATGATCCGGCCGATTGTCACAGAGTATCTTGCCGGGAACCAGGATGCGGCCCTCGCGCGTTGGAAACTGTGCCTGCCGTTGATCAACCACGAAAACCGGCAATGCGGCCTGCGGGCGGCCAAGACCGTGATGATGGAGGGTGGTGTCATTGGCTCCGACCATGTACGCCATCCCCTGAAGCCGATGAGCCAGCGGACCAAGGACCGTCTGCTGAGCCTCGCAAAGGAAATGGACCTCGTTGCCCTCCGCTGGGGCAAATGAGGCAGATACGGGAGATTTTCGAATGACGTTCAAACCGCATGGCAAACATCTGATCGCGGGCGAATGGGTCGCCTCCGGCCAGACCTTCAAGTCCGAGCCTGCGACGGGCGAGGCGCATGACTTCTCCGTCGGCACCGTCGAACTGGTGAACCGCGCCTGTGAGGCCGCCGAAGAGGCGTTCTGGACCTACGGCTATTCCACGCGCCAGCAGCGCGCCGACTTCCTCAACGCGATTGCCGATGAGATCGAAGCCCGCGCCGAGGCGATCACCCAGATCGGCACCGAGGAAACCGGTTTGCCCGAAGCCCGCCTGCAGGGTGAGCGTGGCCGCACCACCGGCCAGCTGCGCCTGTTCGCGACGCATATCATGGACGGCGATTACCTCGACCGTCGCCACGACGCGGCGCTGCCGGATCGGCAGCCCCTGCCCCGGCCCGACCTGAAAATGGTCCAGCGCCCTATTGGCCCAGTCGCAGTCTTTGGCGCGTCGAACTTCCCGCTGGCCTTCTCCACCGCCGGGGGCGACACCGCTGCCGCGCTGGCCGCTGGTTGCCCGGTTGTGGTCAAGGGCCACAGCGCCCACCCCGGCACCGGCGAAATCGTCGCCGAAGCCATCCATGCCGCGATCGAGAAAACCGGCATGCCCAAGGGCGTCTTCTCGCTCATCCAAGGCGGTAAGCGTGACGTGGGCACCTCCCTCGTCCAGCATCCGCTGATCAAGGCCGTCGGTTTCACCGGCTCGCTTGGTGGCGGCCGCGCCCTCTTCGACCTCTGCGCACAGCGCCCGGAGCCGATCCCCTTCTTCGGCGAGCTTGGTTCCGTCAACCCGATGTTCATCCTGCCCGAGGCGCTCAAGGCGCGTGGCGCGGCCATCGGCACCGGCTGGGCGGGCTCGCTCACCATGGGTGCGGGTCAGTTCTGCACCAACCCCGGCATCGCCGTGGTTCAGAAGGGCGCCGAGGGCGACGCCTTCGTCAATGCCGCTGCCGAGGCGCTGAAGGGCGTTCAGACCCAGTGCATGCTCACCGACGGCATCGCCGCCGCCTACAAGGACGGCAAGACGCGCTTTGACGGGCGCAACGCGGTCGAGCCGGTGCTTGTCACCGACAGCGAAGGCCGCAACGCCTCGCCGAACCTTTACCAGACCGATTCCGAGAACTACCTGCAGGACCACGCGCTTGGCGAGGAAGTCTTCGGCCCGCTCGGCCTCGTGGTGCGCGTCGACGGCCCGGATGACATGGAGACACTGGCGAAAGGCTTCGAAGGACAGCTGACCTGCACCCTGCACATGGACGACGGCGACACGGACCTTGGCCGACGCCTGATGCCGGTGCTGGAGCGCAAGGCAGGTCGCATCCTGGTGAACGGCTTCCCGACCGGCGTGGAAGTGGCCGACAGCATGGTGCACGGCGGCCCCTACCCCGCCTCCACCAACTTCGGCGCAACCTCCGTCGGCACACTCAGCATCCGCCGCTTCCTGCGCCCTGTTTGCTACCAGAACATGCCGGACGCGCTGCTGCCGGGCGACCTCGCCTGACATCACCTGAAACCCAGGAAAGGCGCTCCCCGGGGCGCCTTTCCGCCTTTTGGCCGAATGGCGGCACCACAGGGGCCGCCGAGACTTCCTGAAAGGACCGAAGACATGAGCATCCTAGCAAAGGCCACATCCGTCGTCGGCGGCACCGTCGCCTATTTCCGCCGCATGGGATCACCCGCGCATCAGGCCTTCGGCGCCAGCCCGGACATCCCGGAAGCCCGCAAACAGGGCATCATGACGCTGAAGATGCCGGTCGCCGAAGGCTGGAAGGACGGTCACGTCCCGACCTGCGCACCGGGTCTCAAGGTCAACGCCTTTGCCTCCGGCCTCGACCACCCCCGATGGATCGAGGTGCTGCCGAACGGCGATGTCCTTGTCGCCGAGTCCAAGGAACAGGCCGGCCCGCCCAAGACCTTCATGGACCACGCCGCGCAGGCGACCATGCGCCGGGTCAAGGCCATCGGCAAGAGCGCCAACCGCGTCACCCTCTGGCGCGATGCGGACGGCGACGGCATCGCCGAGATCCGCGAGGTCTTCGTGGAGAACCAGAACCAGCCCTTCGGTATGGCGCTTGTGGACGGACGGTTCTATCTCGGCAACACCGACGGTATTCGCGTCTTCGATTATGTCGAAGGCCAGCCGCTGCAGGGCGAAGGCGAGACACTCGTGGGCTTCAAACCGCATGGCCACTGGACCCGCAGCCTGCTGGCCTCCCCCGACGGGACAAAGATCTATGCCGGGGTCGGTTCGCTGACCAACATCGCCGACCAGGGCATGGCGGTCGAGGAAGGCCGCGCCGCCATCTGGGAACTGGACGTCGCGACCGGCAAGGCCCGGATCTTCGCCTCCGGCCTGCGCAATGCGGTGGGCATGGCCTGGGAGCCGGTGACCGGCGCTCTCTGGACGGTGGTCAACGAACGCGATGGCCTCGGCGACGAAACTCCGCCGGATTACCTGACCTCGGTCAGGGATGGCGGTTTCTACGGATGGCCCTATTGCTACTGGGGACAGACCATCGACGATCGGGTGCCGCAGGATCCGCAGATGGTGGCCAAGGCGCTCCAGCCGGACTATGCGCTCGGCGGGCACACGGCTTCGCTTGGTCTGTGCTGGATGCCGGAGGGCACCCTGCCCGGCTTTGGCGACGGTATGGTCATTGGCCAGCATGGCTCGTGGAACCGCTCCAAACTCAGCGGCTACAGGTTGATCTTCGTTCCCTTCGAAAACGGCAAACCCAGCGGACCGGCGCGGGACATCCTGTCGGGTTTCCTGTCGGACGACGAGAAACTGGCCTACGGGCGGCCTGTCGGGGTCACCATCGGTCCCGGCGGCAAGTCGCTTCTGATGGCCGACGACGTCGGCGACGTGATCTGGCGGGTCACCGCGGCAGACTGATCACCGCCTGCCCGACCTTGCGCCCGGATGGAGGTATCCGGGCGGAAACCGCGAAGTCGGCCCGGGACCAAGGGGCGTGATCCGTTGCCAGCGAAACCTCTTCTTCCCGGTTCGGGTTCGCCCCCAGCGCCGAAACGGGCAAGACAGGCTTCGAGCCTCGCTTTGCGTCTTTCCGCAGGGTGTCGGGGCGAACGCGCCCACCGAGTGGACGGCTCCTCTGCGGATCAGGCGGACCCGCCCATCCCGCTTGCCATTCCCGCAGCGCACAAGCCATTCGCCCCTTCAGAAAGCCGCAGGTAGGTTTTTTCCAAACAGGGCAGAATGGCCTTGTACTCCCTGCGTTTGCTTGGCTATACGCGTCGGTGGAGACGTGGCCGAGTGGTCGAAGGCGCTCCCCTGCTAAGGGAGTATACCGGAAACGGTATCGAGGGTTCGAATCCCTTCGTCTCCGCCACTTGCCCTTGAGAAAAGTTTCTCCCGTTCCCGCTGCGGCCGGATTTTTCCGTTATGTTCGAGGGTTATGCGGGAGGGGCTGAGCACTGGCCGCGGCACCAGGTGACCCGGAAGCGGTCTCTCAGGCGCGATATTCTCCGAACCTCATGACTGCGCCATTTTGGTGAATTCTTTGCAACAGATTGATCTTGTATGTTTTTTTCGTGATCCGCGAACTCGATTTCGACGCCAGTGGCGTTACGTGAAATGGAACACAGATCGAACTCGGAGATGAGGCGCGTTAGCATGGCTGATGCAGCGGCGGAGACCCGCACGGCGCGATGATCTATACGGCTCTTTCGAGTTTCTGCTCTCGGTACAACTGGCTCACGGTATGCTGCTTGTGCTCAGACATAAGCGGCTGATATTCGTACCACATCCCCCAAGCGGAGTGGTTGTCAGTGCGATACATTGATTCAGCATCTCGAAACACAACTGACGTTCTTGGCGAATGGCTCGCCAGCTTCGACCCGCTGTCGGTGGGAGCTCTACGGTGGCAGACCGGTTACTTTAGCGCAGATGGCTTGGCACCGTTGGTGCCGGTGATAGACGAGCTCAAGACTCAAGATCTTTTGACGAGTTGTGTGATCGGGTCTAACGGAGGAGAGACCGGGGAGCCAGATATCGAGACACTCCTCCAGCTTGTCGGCAGCCCGCGGGCAAACGCACGGATCGGTGTTGTCAGTTATTCAGCAGGCCTCTTCCATCCGAAGGTTTATCATTTAACCAGACAAGACGGTACGCAGGCCGCATACGTGGGATCGGCAAATCTGACTTCTCCCGGCATTTCGGGGATGAATATTGAGGCAGGTATGCTCTTGGACTCCTCCACCGGAGATCCTGATGATGTCCTGTCGGACGTAGCATCGGCGATCGACGCTTGGTTCACTGACACCCGGCCAGGGATTTCATCGATTTCATCGCTATCCGACCTCGCGCCCCTTGTCGCCGCAGGTGTCCTTGGGGTTGCACCAACTCCACGCACGACGCAAAGCGCCTCTACGAGCAGTGGGGGAACGTTGAACAAAGTCGGGCTCAAGCCGCTTATCAAATTCCCATCAGTCTCAACGAAGAGCAGCACTGGCCCTGTTGCAGCTTCGTCGGCGGCCGCTCAGCCGACGTTACCGAACACGGTGCCGACCGCTACTCCTGCCGCAGCACTTACCTCAAGTCCGCGGCCGCCATTTCCGGCATATGTACTGTTCGCACCAGGCATCATGACGCCCACGCAAGGCGCTGTGGCATTGACTGGATCGAGCCTCGCGGGTGGGGCTGCTGGCTTGGTAATCCGCCTAAACAAAGACAGCGCGAGACACTTCTCCGGAGGCAGTGGTACGGCAAACGTCAGTGTGCCCGTCGCGACAATTGGTACGGTAAGATTCGGAGTGTTTCAGGGGAAGTATCAAAGGCCGCGTGCGGAATTCGACCTTCGAATGCGTTTTGTCTCAAATTTGGGCGCCCATGAAGCTCCCGCATCCAGCACCAACGTAATGGTATATGGGTATGCTTCTGGGGAATCCGGCCACGGAGACGTGAGGATGGTAGTTCCGGCCGCTCCGGCGCGTGACATTCGCGATCATGCTACCGCAAACGGATTTCGTGTCCCTGCGGCAAACGATCCGATGATCCTTGAATGGCCAACCGCAGCCGATCCCTGCTTCAAGGCCACTTTTGTTGATAAGGGGCACCCGCTATTCGGGACAGTTGACGCATTGCTCACCGCCGCTTCGACCACGGGCGCGCTCGTGGGACAAGGTGCTTGCTGGCTGCCCTCCGGCACTTCACCCCAATGGTAGAGGCTCCAGAAATCCCAACAGACGGACTATGTTTTTCGGAGAATTATCAGCGTTTCAGCCGCGACTGCATTGCTCACATGATACCCATATCGCTTGTAGGTCTGCAGCGGAATTAGTTCATCGATGCTCCATCCAACGGATACCGCCAGGTTTGCCAAGTGCGATGGAGTGTCAATATCGTAGCGAAGCCCCCCGATGGTCGTGTGATTGTGCCCGACAATCAAAGCGTAGGGTGTTCCCGCTTTCATGAGAGCATTTACCGAGTGGAAATTGGTCTTCATCGCTGCGAAGTATCTGTAGAGCAGCGACGGCACGGCGCGTCGGCGAAAGCCATCGCTCTCACCGAGCGAGGTGGCGAGCGTCAGGCAAAGATCATGCTCGTCTGCCGGCAAATCGGCCTCGTTGGTAGCCATAGCTTTAGGAAGCTCACGCTTCGAGCTTCCACGTAGCTCGCGACTGCCGATCAGCGTTGCTTCGAGTTCAAGAATTTGATCGGCAGGCAGAAGCTCAAGCCAGACCAATGAAAGCCGCTGCGTGTCAATGTACGGCAGCGCCATGGCATAAGGAGGGCTGGTGATGGCGGCGTCGAACCTCTGCTGACAGTCATCTTGCATCAGTTCCGACACGTCACAAAGAAGTGCTCGACCTGATGTCGCTCCGGTCCCAATTACCTCGCGCGTTGCGAAGATCCGCCCGAGCACTTGCGAGACTGCGCTCAAAAACGCCTTGGTATAAGACTCGGAGGGCAGAGGCGATGTTCTTCGACGTATCCTGAGGTCACGGGGATCCTGTTGCGAGTAATCGCGGAGCAGGTTGCTGGCAATCGCAAGAAATATCGGCGAAAAATCGCCAGCGATATCGAGGATCACTTTTCGCATGTTTTCGATTTCAACGTATATTTCCTGATCGAACCAACCCAACAAATATTTCTGCCGCTCGTCGGACGATTTCAGGCAAGAAGGTCTACTGTTGGACAATAGCTGATCTGAAATTTCTTTCTGCACCTTTTGTAGCAATTCAACGGGCGCAGATAGGGCGGAAAGCTTCGCGTTAGAGAGAAACACTGCTAGCGGATTTATGTCCGTACCGACTGCGTCTATCCCAAGGTGCGAGCACTCTACCAACGTAGTGCCGCTGCCACAGAACGGATCAAGCACAACTTGGCCAGGTGTCACCTGAAAGATGTTGAGAAGTGCCCTAGCTACCTGAGGATTGAACTTTCCCTTGTACTCGTGAAGCCCGTGAACCGAATAGCGAGTAGCTTGCCTGTTCCTTCCGTTCCTTGCAGCACTCTCCAATTCAGACTGCGTCGTAGGAACAAAGCCGCCGCCGTTTTGATACCCTTTGAAGTAAGTTAGGCGATCGGCGTTAGTATGGTCCGCTGTGTCCTGCAGCTCGATCCCATCCTGGGCCTCATGTAACTCTGAGAATCCAATGAGTGAAGAGGCCTCTCTAGAAGCCAGTTCCCTTTCATACGGATAGTATTTGTAGTCGTGCCACCGGAGGCGCATTACTCGACCTCC
Source organism: Tropicibacter sp. S64 (assembly GCF_049803835.1). Classification (NCBI taxonomy): domain Bacteria; kingdom Pseudomonadati; phylum Pseudomonadota; class Alphaproteobacteria; order Rhodobacterales; family Roseobacteraceae; genus Tropicibacter; species Tropicibacter sp. S64. The sequence goes on from NZ_JBNAGK010000004.1 coordinate 247,298, forward strand.
TTGCGCAGAATTAAAATAGTTTCGGTTTTTATGTTAGCATGCGAAAGATTGAAGGACTTCCTGCTTGCGGACAGAATGCGATCAGTCACAAAAAACGGCTTGAACCCAATAGCTGATGCCTCGTCGTTTATGATTTCCGCATTGTCATGCAGCTTGCCGTGAATTTTCGAGCGGCCCACTACGAATCCAACGAAGCCGCCCTTCACTACTACGTTATCCAGCAGATGTAATGTTTGCCTCATTTGACGCGCAAAATCTTCAGCGGTGTGATGGTTTTTCTTAAAAAAGTGAGCTCTCGCTCCAATCTCATCAGCCTTAACCTTCAGGGGGTCATAACCTAGCCACCACATGCGGTACTTGTGGTAGAGCCAATACTCGTAAGCGTTCGGATAAGGAGGAGACGTAACGACCAAGCCTACGGGCTGCCCGATCTCGCGCGGCTCGACCTTCAGAATGTCCCCTTCGATCACGTCCACCGGGCTCAATTCGTATTCGCGGTTTTGCAGCGCGACATTGATCCGACCGGTAGCGCGCAGGAAAAGAGCTGGAACTGTCTCAGGGGCAATGTTCTTGTCCACCGCAGCATACCGTGTGTCGCTCTCTTGGTTCGACACACGAACAATGATGCTTGAGAGCGCGAGCCTTAGGCAATCTTGCACTTCACTCGCGGCCGAGTTTACTGCAGTGGCGATCTTGTTAATCTCAATTTGCACACCTGGTGAGAACCAGTGATCAAGATTCGGAATCTCCGGGACGTCGTGTTTCGGAGCTCCTCTTGAACTTCTAACGATTCGTGCGGCGTGCTGCTCGAGATCTACGGGGCACGAAGTCGTTTTTACACGAGACATCAGGCAGGCGATCGGATTTAGATCTATCCCAACCGCTGGGATCCCAAGCCGCTGACTTTCGACCAAAGTGCTTCCGCTGCCGCAAAATGGGTCAAGGACCGCAGTTGATTTTGGAATTGGCAAGGAACTCAAAATTGCGCGCGGTATCTCGGCAATGAATTTTGCGGGATATGGATGAATCCCTTCGATTTCGCTATGACTCCTCCGATCTGCGAAGCCCCAATCAATAGCCCCTAGCGACGACTTGATAGCGTCCTCAGTACAAGCAGGGTCCGGCCAATTTTCCAAGTCTGCCTGTAAAGTTTCATGTGCCCCATGCGCCATTATTTTTCTTCTCGTTGTGGGCGCACTAGCGGGAGTGTGCCTTGATCTATTGATGGTTCTACCCGACTCAGAAAGTCAGCTACGGCTCGGCGAGCAATTTGTGCAACTGGAGCATCGTCGCGTTCAGCCAGCGCGAGCAACATTGCGTATGCTCGCTCGTCCAGGTTTATCGTTACCCTGGCTGTCTTTGTCCGTCCCTTCGGTCTTGCCATTCAGTACGTTTAGTGCAGCAAAAAACTGTCTGCAAGGCAAACTTCTGTTAGGTGCGCGCGCCTCCGTGGAAAAGGCAGGACTGCCCCGACCACTCGACTGGAAACGGTTCAAGCGCCCCACCCAAATTAACCCCCGGCCCCTGCTTTCCGTCCAGGATCGCCTCGATGATGTCGGGTGCGAGCAGCGTCAGACGCAGTACGCGGGTCATATAGGACGGCGCGATCCCCTCGCGCTCGGCCAGTTCGGTAATGGTCATGAACTCGCCGGATTCCAGCATCCGCTTCCAGCGGAAGGCGCGCGCCAGCGCCTTGACCAGCGTGTTGTCCGTCCTGCGCGGCTGTGCAGCGCCCTCGGGCATCTGCATCTCCTTTCGTCCGCCGCGCTTTACCAATTTGAACGGGACGTGAAGTGTCACGGTCTCGGGGATCGGGGTCCCGCGGGTCATGCCGCCGCGCCCACGTCGCCGGCCATCATTTCGCGCGCGAGGCCGCCGAGACCATCCACGCGGAGCCGGACGTTCAGGCCGTCGGTGCCGATGTCCACGCGCTCGACCAGCAGTGCCACGATGCGCGCCTGCTCGGCGGGGAACAGTTCATTCCACAGCGGATCGAGCTGCTGCAGGGCGGCGCGGGCGTTGGCCTCGGTGATGTCACCGTCCTGCGCCCGCGCTGCCCTCCAAGTGCCTGCCACGATCTCGGGCTGGCGGAACACGGCGCGCAGCTGGCCAATGACGGCGGCCTCGATCTCCCCCGCTGGCACGCGGCCCACGGGGCACGACCCGGCGCCATGCTTCAGCACCGTCTGGCTGACGTAGTAGCGGTACAGCCGCCCGCCCTTGCGGGTGTGCGTTGGCGAGAAGGCCGCGCCGTCCGGACCATAGAGGAGCCCCTTCAGGAGCGCGGGGGTGTCGGCTCGAGTGCGCGCGGCGCGCTTGCGCGGGCTTTCCTGCAGGATGGCGTGAACCTTGTCCCACGTCTCGCGGTCGATGATCGCATCGTGCTCACCGGGATAGCTGTCGCCCTTGTGGACCGCCTCGCCGAGGTAGGCGCGATTGCTCAGCATCCGGTAGAGGTACTTCTTGTCGATCCGGTTGCCATGTGGTGTGCCGAGGCCACGCACGCCGACCTCGCTGGCCAGCACCGTGCAGGATCCGATCTCGATGAAGCGAGCGAAGATCCAACGCACATGCGCAGCAGCGGTCTCGTCAACCAGCAGCTTGCGGTTTTCCACCCGGTAGCCGAAGGGCGGCACCCCACCCATCCACATGCCCTTCTTCCGGCTCGCCGCGACCTTGTCCCGGATGCGCTCGGCCGTGACCTCGCGCTCGAACTGGGCGAAGGACAGCAGGATGTTCAGCGTCAGTCGGCCCATGGAAGTCGTCGTGTTGAAGGACTGCGTGACCGAGACGAACGTGACGCTGTTTCGGTCGAAAACCTCGACCAGCTTGGCGAAGTCGGCCAGCGAGCGGCTGAGGCGGTCGATCTTGTAGACCACGACCACATCGACCAGCCCGTCCTCGATGTCGGCCATCAGTCGCTTCAGGCCGGGGCGTTCCAGCGTGCCGCCCGGTATGCCGCCGTCGTCATACTGATCGCGGACCAGCACCCAGCCCTCAGACCGCTGGCTGGCGATGTACGCCTCGCAGGCCTCGCGCTGTGCGTGGAGCGAGTTGAATTCCTGCTCCAGTCCTTCTTCGGAGGATTTTCGGGTGTAGACCGCGCAGCGTAGCTTGCGAACGACAGGTTTCGTCATGTCCGGCCCCTGTGGTTCTTGAGACCGAAGAAGACCCAGCCGTTCCAGCGGGTGCCGGTGATCGCGCGCGCGATGGCCGAAAGCGACATGTAGGGCCGCCCCCGCCATTCGAAGCCGTCGGCTGTGACGGTGACGACCTGTTCGACGCCCTGCCATTCGCGCAGGAGGCGCGTGCCGGTGATGGGGCGGTGGCGGTCGAGGCGCATTCCGCGCTTCTTCTTGTCGCCGCCGTCCAGTTCCTCGCCCAGCCGTTCCAGCCGCCGGATGGTTTCCGGCTTCAGCCCGCCATAGGCGAGTTCCTGGATGCGGTAGGCCAGACGGGATTCAAGGTAGCGCCGATTGAACGGCGGCGGTTCGCTGTCGAACAACTCGCGCCACTGCTTTTTCAGGTCGGGTGTCGGCGTGGTCTTCAGCGCTGCCAGGCGCGCGGGAATGGGATCGTGCGTCGTCATGCGGTCTCCGTTGGGTTCGGGGTTGCATGACGGCATCGGTCGACCGGATAGTGTAGGCGAATTTCTCCTGTATCGTCAGAAGGTTCGCCCCGCTCTCGCTGCATCAAGCGGACCAGGCCGAGGGCGAGCAGGCCGCAAAGCTCAGTGCGGCGCTCTGCGGGCGTCATCTGGTCGGGCGGGAGCGGATTGGGGCGTTTCATGCGGGGATCGGCCGTGTTCGGTGGAGTTGCTACCGATCAAAAGCCATCCGGCCGATAGAGACGGGACATGACAGCGCCACGAGCTTCCTCGATGCGAACAGGTTAAGAACATCGGGTCTTGCAGGGTGCGGTTTTGTCCACGATTATCGGAAGTTGAATCAATCAAGAGAATGTATTCGTTGAGGTGGTTTCATGGCGCGAAAGGCATCCCCGGTTGGCCCGCACATCCATAGCCTGATCGAGGATGCCCGCATTGACCTCGTCCGGGCTGTCCTCGCGGTGCGAGAGGGCGACAACGAGCCCGATTTCGGCCTGCCCACTGATATTCCAGATCCCTCGGACGAGGAATTGGCTCACGGATTTCGGCAGAGCCTGTTGCAGATCCTGTCGAAATTCGATGCAGACGAGTTGCGGCCCGCCGAGCAGAGATCACGCCGCGTCCTGGCACTCGCCGAAGGTAAGGGTATCGATTCGCTCACGGCAATCACCGAACAACAACTCGGCGATGCGCAAACGCTCGAGTTTGATCGGCAACCCGATCCGCTCTGCAAGAGCATCTGGGCATTTCTGAATGCCCGCCAAACATTCGAGGACGCCGAGAGTTTCCATTTCGCCCGCAAATTCAGGGACTATGGCAAGCTTTACGATGCCTTCGAGGTGGAACTGGAAAAGGCGGTCAACCTCAATTCGGGGTCGATCGACGAGAAAGCTCTGGCCGCGAAGATCACGTCGGTTCTGCAACTCAAGACGGCCTGCACGGTGAAGGCGCTGGATTTGCCCGCCACTGCCGCGCACCCAGCGTCGATCATGCTGATCGTTCGCCACGGCGGGCCGCTCTCGAGCGTCCATGACCATCGTGACGACGGGCGTCGGGGCACGATCTATTATCGTCCGCCGAACGAGGCCACTCTCATCTACACACCCGCCATCCGACAGATCGAGGTCTGCGCGGACAGTCCGGTCGTGCGGCAGGGCGTTGCCGGGTCGTTCGCTGAGGAGGCGCTGGGGCACGACATTTCGCAGAAGCCGCTGACCTGGAAGCGCTACAACCTTTCGCGTTTCCGCAGTTCGCTGCGGCTCGATCTGCCGCGTATCTCTGGATACGAGATCACGGACGCGCGCGTCCTCGAGGCTGAAATCCGCCTTGGCTCATGGAGCCGGAAGCTTCTTCTGAAGGTGGCGGCCGACAACGACATCGAGGAGGTCGCCGACCGATATCTGAAGCCCAACAACATCTTCCGCCGCGCCGATGGCTTCAGCCGCGTGGGGATCGCCGTCAGCTACAATCGCATCGGTGACGAAAAGGTGCGCACGCTCAACATCACCATTTCCGGCTCGAAGAGCTGCAACCTCCAGAGCAACAAGGATCCGGATGAGCGCAACCTCGGGTTCGCGCTTCTCGATGCCTGGGGCATTCTCAGCGCCTTCAAGCAGATCGAGCCCACCGACCTGCGCGGGATATTCCCGCAACTGGTCATGCTTCATGACCGGACCGAGGATGATGTCAGCGGAGAGCATCTGCGCGAACTCGGTCTCGATCCGGACCGCATGATCCAAGGCGGTCTTCTCGACCGGCGGGGGCGGCAGGACATCGTGCTCATCGACGATGACGACATGGGCGGGGAAGCCGAGGTCAAGCCGTCCGGCACTGAGGACATGTCGCGCGTTGTCGGTGCTTTCGGAAAAGATGGGGGGCTGAGGCCAACATCTGATCTCGAGATGTACGAGATCAACCGCGAGTGGCTGCACGAAACCGTGGTTGGGCTTCTGAAGCCGATGTTGAACAAACTTGCTGCGCAGGTGCTCGATCCGGACCTGTCGATGCTCGGGTCCATGCGGATCGACGGTGCCGATGTTCCGATCTACTTTGCCCGCCGCCTCCACGACCTCAAGACGATTTCGCGCCTAGATCAGCTGATGCGCGCGCGCAACGCGGCCGGCGTCGGGATCGTGCTGTCGGCGAGCACTGACGGGCCAGGCTACCTCGGGCCGAACCTCGTCGTTCCCGTTTCTGGCTGCACGTCAACCGGCACCGACGAACTTCTTCTCTCCAGAGATGCGCTCGAACTCGCCTACCGAACCAATCGTTCGCTGGCGCGCGGCGGTGCGACGCCGCAGGTCCTGCGATCGGGTACGCAATCGGCGACATTGCACATTCCCGGCAAGACATCGCTCGCGCTGACGGGTGCGGATCAGATCACGATCTTCGAACGTCTGGTCGCCGCTGACAAGGCTGGCAGCCCCGATGTTCAGGTCAAGCAGCTGATGGACGGGCTTGGATCGCGCAGTCCGCAGCAGGCATTCCGGAAGGAAACCTGGGACAGCATCCGCGGCGTCTACATCGGCGCGGGTGCGAAACGGGGATACTGGCGCCTGCTGGTCGTCGATGCACAGCCAGTCAAAGACGCGGCCGAAGCCCCGGTCGAGGAACCCGTCTAACAACGGTCTAACATGCGAAGGGGGACGGTCTAACAAACCGCTGATTATTGGAAGGGCTCCACATAGAGGAGCACTTCCATGCCGACTCCCTTCCCCTCGCGCGAGGCAGCCACGACGAACTGGTCCGGCGCCGCGACGACCAAGCCCACCACCTCCAACTCGGAATGGCGCTGCACGCGCTGTGACAAGCTGCTCGGCGTCTGCCGGGACGGCCGCATGCACCTGCGCTTCGCGCGGGGGCACGAGTATCTCGTGGGCTTTCCGGTTCAGGCCACCTGCCGGGGCTGCGGCACGCTGAACCACGCGGCCGCGCCCGCGCGCTGACGCGCGCATTCACCCAACCCACTGAAATCGCAGAGACGCGCGACGTCCTGACCTGGCCACGAGAAGGCGCCGGACGCCTGGCCGCAAGGCAGGCGTCCGATGTCCTTCGCGTGGCACGAGATCCGTGATCACCTCATGCAATCTTCCTCCAACCTTCACTTCCAGCGCAGTTTCGACGCCGTCAGGCGTGCGCAGGCCGCCCTCGCACCGTTCCGGGATCCAGCGGCCCTGCTGGATGGGCTGCACCGCACGCCCGGCGATCAGGGCCAGAAGAACGTGATCCTCTCCGCGCTCGTCAGGGCGGCGCAGGGCGACGGACCCGCGTCCGACTGCGCCCTGACGCTGCTGTTGCTGGCACTCTGGCCCGGCCTCGACGCCATCCGGCGCCGGTCGATCTGGCGCAGGATCGGCACCGCCGACGAGGTCGCATCCGATGTTCTGGCGCGCACCACCGAGGCTGTCCGCGGCCTCGACCTCGGGCGTGTCAACTGGATCGCGGCCACAGTGCTGCGGAATGTCGAGCGCGACATGATCCGCGTGCGCCAGCGCGACCAGACACGCGAACATCTCGCCAGCGGCGCCGATCCCGACGAGGTGGCGGACAGCGGCGACAGCGGGATCGGCGCGGCCGGGTACGCACGGCTGAACGGCGCCGTGCGGAAGCTGCTCGGCGATGACGCCCTGCTGGTGATCCGCGTGGCGATCGAGGGCTTCTCCCAGGCCGAAGTCGCCGTCGAACTAGGCCTGACCGAGGCCGCCGCCCGCAAGCGGTACCAGCGCGCCATGCGCCGGCTGCACGACGCCCTCGAGGAAATCCCCTGAACCGATGTCCCGATCCGGTCCCGCCGGTGGCTTTTCCCATTCGAGCGCCCCGAGCGCCTTCCCTCCAACCGAAAGCAGACACGCATGAACCGCACTGCCGATCTGTCGCTCGAGGATTTCAGGCGTCTCCCGGGGCTCTATCGCCGCTGGGAGCTGACCGAGGTCTGCGAGCCCAACCGCAACTACCAGATCGAGGACGCCGGCGCCCATGCCGACGGGACGCCGCTACTGGCGATCTACGTCGCCGAGCCCGCGGCCGACGTCCGCGAAGCCGCCTGATGCGCCTCCTCGATCACATCATCCCACGGAGAAACGCCATGCCGGACCAACCGGACGACATCACCCGTCTTCGCAAGGCGAGCTACGCGCTCGAAGACCTCCCCGAAACCATCGCCTTCCCGCAGCGCGCCGGTGACGAGCCGCGCGAGCCGCTGCCGGTCGTCGAGGCGAGCGTCGACGAGATCGCCTTCGCGATCGTGGAGGCGGAGCGGGAGAGCTCGGCCGCCTACCGCCGCGCCGACGCGCTGAAGCGGCTCTACAAGCTCGCCCGCGAGGCGGGGTGCATCGGCGCAGATCGCGCCGCCGCGGCGGTGATGAAGAAGGAGGGCCAGTGATGGCCCTCCCGATCATCGGCGCCGACGAACGGCTCGCGCAGCGCAAGGGGATCAAGGGCGTCATCTTCGGCCGGTCCGGCATCGGAAAGACCAGCCTGCTCTGGACGCTGAACGCCTCGACCACGCTTTTCCTCGATCTCGAGGCCGGGGATCTGGCGGTCGAGGGCCTGGAGATCGACACGCTCCGGCCCCGCACCTGGAAGGAATGCCGCGATTTCGCCGTGTTCATCGGCGGGCCGAACCCGGCGCTGCGCGAGGACCAACCCTACAGCCAGGCGCATTTCGACGAGGTCTGCGGCCGATACGGCGATCCCGCGGTGATCGGGAAATACGAGACCGTCTTCATCGACTCGATCACCGTGGCCGGGCGGCTCTGCTTCCAGTGGTGCCGCGGCCAGCCCGAGGCGTTCTCCGAGAAGGCCGGCAAGCCCGACATCCGCGGCGCCTACGGGCTGCATGGCCGCGAGATGATCGGCTGGCTGACCCATCTGCAGCACACGCGCGGCAAGCATGTCTGGTTCGTCGGCATCCTTGACGAGCGGATCGACGACTTCAACCGCAAGGTCTTCCAGCCGCAGATCGACGGCTCGAAGACCGGGCTCGAACTGCCGGGCATCGTCGATCAGGTCATCACCATGGCCGACATCCCGGACCCGGGCGGCCAGCCGCAGCGCGCCTTCGTCTGCCAGACGCTGAACCCCTGGGGCTATCCGGCCAAGGACCGTTCCGGCCGCCTCGACAGGGTCGAGGCCCCGCATCTCGGCCGGCTGATGGAGAAGATCCAGCGTCCCGCGGCGCCAGCCTCCGAACGCCTGACCTGGCCGCCGGTGATCCCGGGCGATCCCGCGCCCGCGCAGGAGCCCGGCCATGGCTAAGCGCATCTCGCCACGCCCGGTGTCCCGATCCGGTCGCCGGGGTGGCTTTTCCCTTCTGACGCCGCTGCGCGTCCCAGCCTCCAACTGAAAGGAGCCGCGCAATGTCCGGACCCTGGAACGACTTCAACTCCGCGCAATCCAACACCAACGTCATCCCGAAGGGCACGCTCGCCAAGGTGCGCCTGACGCTCCGCCCCGGCGGCTTCGACGACCCCTCGCAGGGCTGGACCGGCGGCTGGGCGCGCCGCGCAGCCACCGGCGCCGTCTATCTCGACGCCGAATACACGGTGCTCGAAGGGCCCTATGCCCGCCGCAAGGTCTGGTCGCTGATCGGCCTCTACAGCCCGAAGGGCCCGGACTGGGCGAACATGGGGCGCGGCCTGATCCGCGGTATCCTCAACTCCGCGCGCGGCGTGTCGGACAAGGACAACTCGCCGGAGGCGCAGGCGCGCCGCCGCATCAACGGGTTCGGCGACCTCGACGGCGTCGAGTTTGTCGCGCGCATCGACATCGGCACCGACACCAACGGCGAGGACAAGAACGAGATCCGCGCCGCGGTCACCCCCGATCACCGTGACTATGCCGGGCTGATGGGCACGGTCGCGCCTCAGCTCGCCGCCGCCCCGGCGCAGGGCCACGCCCCGCAGCAGCCCACCACGACCACCCAGCCCAGCCAGCCCGCGTCCGCCTCCGGCACCGCCGGTCGGCCGAGCTGGGCGCAGTAAGGGGGAGACCGGCCATGCGCCTGCGCCCCCGCCAGAAGACCTTCGTCGAGCGCAGCGTGGCTGCGCTCGCTTCCCGCGGCAACACACTGGGCGTGGCGCCCACCGGTGCGGGCAAGACCATCATGCTCTCGGCGGTCACCGGCGAGATGATCGGCGACGGCGCGAAGGCCTGCGTGCTCGCCCATCGCGACGAGCTGACGGCGCAGAACCGCGCCAAGTTCCAGCGCGTGGTGCCGGGCGTCGCCACCTCGGTCATCGACGCCACGGAGAAGTCCTGGGGCGGCCAGGTCGCCTTCGCCATGGTGCCGACGCTGGCGCGGGCTTCGAACCTGGCCGACATGCCGCGTCTCGACCTGCTGGTCGTGGATGAGGCGCACCATGCCGTCGCCGACAGCTACCGCCGCATCATCGATCGGGTGCGCGAGGCCAATCCCGACGCCCGGATCTTCGGGGTCACGGCGACGCCGAACCGGGGCGACAGGAAGGGCCTGCGCGAGGTCTTCGACAATGTCGCCGATCAGGTGCGGCTGGGCGAGCTGATCGCCTCGGGCCATCTCGTGCCGCCGCGCACCTTCGTCATCGACGTGGGCGTGCAGGACGAGCTGCGTTCTGTCCGCAAGACCATGTCGGATTTCGACATGGCAGAGGTGGCCGGCATCATGGACCGCGCCCCCGTCACCGACGAGGTGATCCGGCACTGGAAGGAGAAGGCGGGCGACCGGCAGACCGTAGTGTTCTGCTCCACCGTCGCGCATGCCGAACACGTCACCGACGCGTTCAGGGCAGTTGGCGTTTCCGCCGCGCTGATCCACGGCGATCTGGCGGCCGAGACCCGCAAGGCGATCCTCGCCGACTACGCGGCGGGGGACATCCGCGTCGTCGTCAACGTCGCGGTGCTGACCGAGGGCTGGGACCATCCACCCACCTCCTGCGTCGTGCTGCTTCGGCCGAGTTCCTACAAGTCCACGATGATCCAGATGGTCGGGCGCGGGCTGCGCACCGTCGATCCCGAGGAACATCCCGGCATCGTCAAGACCGACTGCGTCGTGCTGGATTTCGGGACGTCGAGCCTGATCCACGGCACGCTGGAACAGGATGTCGATCTCGACGGCAAGACCGAGACTGGCGAGGCGCCGACCAAAACCTGCCCGACCTGCGAGGCGGCGATCCCGCTGGCCGCCACCGAATGCCCGCTTTGCGGCGAGGTGTTCCCGCGCGAGGACGAAGAGGCCGGTGAAGGTGGCGGTGCCGCGCCGCTGTCGGGCTTCATGATGACCGAGATCGACCTGCTGAAGCGGTCCAGCTTCGCGTGGGTCGACCTTTACGGCACGGACGACGCGCTGATGGCCACGGGCTTCGCAGCCTGGGGCGGCATCTTCTGGCTGGATGGGGTCTGGTACGCCATCGGCGGGGCGAAGGGCGAGCGCCCGCATCTGCTGGGCGTGGGCGAACGCACGGTCTGCCTCGCACAGGCGGACGACTGGCTGAACACCCACGAGACCGACGAAAGCGCCTTCAAGACCCGTTCCTGGCTCCGCCAGCCGCCAACCGAAAAGCAGCTCCAGTACCTGCCGCCCGAGTGCCGCCATGACTTCGGCCTGACGCGCTACCGCGCCTCCGCGCTGATGACCTTCGGCTTCAACAAGCGCGCCATCCGCCAGCTGATCGACAGCGCGGCCAGCCCCGAACGGAGGGCGGCATGACCCATGTCCACCTGCACCACCATCAAGGCCGAGGACCGGCGGCGGCTCTGGCATCCGCGTGGGACGCTCTGTGCTGTCTGCCGGCAACACACCCGTGGTTTTGGCTGGTTCGATCCGCACCGGTCGAAGCAGCCCCGGCCTTCGGTCTGGTTCTGCTCGATGCCCTGCCAGTCCTTCTGGACGCGTTTGGCGCGGGAGCGTTTCGCCATGGTTGACCTGACCGAGGAGGAGCGCGCCGCGATCACCGCCACCATGAAGCGCGTGGCGCTGCTGATGGACGAGATCGGCTGGGCCACCCCACTTGCGGATCTGACCGAGGCGCAGGTGCGCGCGCTGATCGAGGAAGCCGTCGAGGGCTTCCGCGAGGCCATGTCCGACATCGCCCGGGCGCAGACGCCGGAGGTGCCGTTTTGACCCTCGATTATAATCATCGGCCCAGTTTCGCGGAGCAGGTCAACGCCGCCGTCGATCGGGCGCTCACCGCCGATCAGGCCACGCGGCCGCCCCGCGACTATCTCGGCGGCTCGCGCCTCGGCCATGCCTGCGAGCGGGCGCTGCAGTTCGAGTTCACGGCGACGCCGAAGGACGAGGGTAAGGACTTCTCGGGCCAGTCGCTGCGCATCTTCGCCATCGGCCACGCGCTCGAAGATCTGGCCGTCGCCTGGCTGCGCGGCGCCGGGTTCGACCTCTACACCCGCAAGGGCAACCGGCCCGATGGCGGCCAGTTCGGCTTCTCGGTCGCAGGCGGGCGCATCCGCGGCCATGTCGATGGTATCATCGCCGCCGGGCCCGAGGGTTTCGGTCTCGCCGTCCCCGCACTGTGGGAATGCAAGACCATGAACGCCAAGAACTGGCGCGCCTGCGTCAAGGACGGCGTGAGGAAATCCAAGCCGGTCTACGCCGCCCAGATCGCGCTCTACCAGGCCTACATGGAAGGAACGGTCCCCGGCATCTCGGCCGCGCCCGCGCTCTTCACCGCGATCAACAAGGACACGGCCGAGATGCACCACGAACTGGTGCCTTTCGACGCCGATCTCGCGCAGCGCATGTCCGACCGGGGCGTGCGGATCCTTCAGGCGACCGATGCGGGCGAGTTGCTTCCGCGCATCGCCACCACGCCCGACTTCTTCGAATGCCGCTTCTGCCCGTGGGCCGAGCGCTGCTGGGGGCTGCCGGCATGAGCGACGACGGCATCCTGCACTTCAACCCGTGGATGGACTTCAATGACGGGCCACCGTCCGAGAACCCGTTCGGCTGCGACCCCGACCCCGAGCAGATCGCCGTCTTCCTCGACACGGTATTCAGCTGGTGCGAGGGGCTGATCCCGCTACGCGGCTTCGTCGACAAGGGTCAGGGCCGGGACGGCAAGCCGCACAACATCTGGAACCCGGCCGACGACACCGCGCCCGAGAAACTCGCAACCTTCGCCGGATGGGCGAACCGCGAAGGGGCGGCCGTCTATGTCATCCCCGGCACAGTCGAGGAGCAGGGCCAGGCCCGCGCCGCCGATGTGCTGCAGATGCAGGCCATCGTGGTCGATCTCGACGCGGGCGACATCCCGGCCAAGCTGGACCATGTCACCCGCCACCTCGGCGCGCCGACGCTCATCATCGAAAGCGGCGGGCGCACGCCCGAGGGCGCGGCGAAGCTCCATGTCTGGTGGAAACTGACCGAACCCGCCGAGAGCGAAGAGCTAACCACCCTCTGCCGCCTGCGGGGCGAGATCGCCGTGAAGGTCGGCGGCGACACGCATTTCCGCTCGGCACACCAGCCGATCCGGGTGCCGGGCACCGTCTATCACAAGCATGGCCATCAACGCCTCGTGCAGATCCGCCAACATCGCGACGTCGAGGTGGACCTTGTGGATTTCGCCGAACGGGTCGCCGAGATGCCGCCGCTGCCCGGCGTGGGCTTCGCCAGCGACGTCTCGGCCCCGCAGGCCAAGCCCGGCATCGACGCGGTGCTCACCACGCCGGTGCGCGAAGGCGCGGTCGACGACTGGTCGCGGTTCCAGGGGGCCAGTGCCGCCATCGGCCATTACGTGCGCCTGGTGCACGAGGGCCGCCTCGACCCGTTCGCGGGCTGGGAGGCGATCTGCGGCTACAACGCCGCCATGCTGCGCCCGTCCTGGCCGCTCGATCGGCTGATGGCCGAGTCCGAACGCCTCTGGGAGCTGCATGTGAAGCGCAACGGCCCGCCGCTCCTGCGCACAGCCCGCATCGACGCCCCGGCCAGCCCGCTGCCGACGTTCAGCCTCGGCGCTCTGCTCGACGATACGAGCCCCATGCCCGAGGACGTCATCGGGCCGCGCGTGCTGACGCCGGGCGGTCTCCTGGTGCTGGGCGGCGCGCCCAAGGTCGGCAAGAGCGACTTCCTGATCAGCTGGCTCGTCCACATGGCGGCGGGCGTGCCGTTCCTCGGTTTCACGCCGCCCCGGCCGCTCCGCGTGTTCTACCTTCAGGCGGAGATCCAGTATCACTACCTGCGCGAGCGCATGCAGCAGATCGCGCTGCCCGCCACCGTGATCGCCGCCGCGCGCGACACCTTCATCGCCACACCGAAGCTGAAGCTGCTGCTCGACGCGGAGGGCGTCGCCCGCGTGGCCGAGGCGATCCGGGCCGCATTCGCCGACGCGCCGCCCGACATCATCGTCATCGACCCGATCCGCAATCTCTTCGACGGCGGACCCGAGGGCGGCGGCGAGAACGACAACACCGCCATGATGTTCTTCCTGAAGGACCGGGTGGAGCTTCTCCGCGATGCCGTCAATCCGGACGCGGGCGTCATCCTCGCCCACCACACCCGCAAGGCCAGCAAGCACCAGGTCAAGGACGATCCCTTCCTTGCCCTCTCCGGCGCCAGCGCGCTGCGCGGCTTCTACACCTCGGGGCTGCTCATGCACCGGCCCGACGAGGACAGCACCGTCCGCAGACTGGAGATGGAACTGCGCAACGGCCCCGCGCTGCCGGGCAAGCTGATCGACAAGGTGAAGGGCGAGTGGGTCGAGCTGAACCCGATGAATGAGCGCCTGGTGCGCAAGGAGGTCGGCGCCAAACTCGATGCCGAACGGCTCCGCAAGCACGATGTCATCCTCGGCATGCTGCTGGATGAGGCGGCGAGCGAGCGCCTCTAAACCGCCATGCAGTTCGCCGAGACCTTCGAGAACCGGGGCGGTCTGGGCAGCAAGCACACGATCCGCGAGCGCCTCAGCGTGCTGGCGACCAAGGGCTTCGTGAAGTTCCTGCGCGACCCCTCGGGGTTCGGCTTCCCCGTCACCCGGTCGCGGTTCGGCTATCTCTGCGTCGAGGGCATGCAGTTCGGCGCGCCCGTCGAGCATGTCGATCCAGACACTGGCGAGGTCACCACAACCGCCCGTCCGGTCCTGCCCAGCCACTTCAAGTGCCCCCAATCCGGGCTCTGCCTGCAGGTCGAAAACCCCGCCGTCTGGGTCTACCCGGAGGGGCTCGAGGACGACCTAACTCATATGAGTGAGGCCTGACTCATATGACAGCGCCAACTGTGCACTCAACGAAAACAACGGGTTACCAGAAAATAAGAGTCAGGTCCCTAACTCATGCCCGAAGACTTCATGAAGTCTTATTCCACAATGATTTCAGCCACTTGTCCTCCCCGGATCAGTTAGGTGTCAAACCCCCATACTACGTATGGGAGGGCCACCCCACAGGGTTGGCCACTCCTCCCATACGTCCGGGCCAGCCGCGCGCGCCGCCGTGACGCTCCCTTGTGCTCTCCGATCCGACGACGGCGGCCCCGTACCGCCAAGCACCAGACCGCCGTCGTCTTCCACCACCACAGGCCCCCGGCAAAGGAGACCCATCATGGCTCAGCCGACTCTGATCCCGAAATCCGACGGCGCAAGGTTTGAATCGCTGCCGCTCGACACCCCCCGCAACCGCTGCATCCTCGCGCTCGACCTCGGCACCTCGACCGGCTGGGCGATCCGCGGCCATGACGGGCTGATCACCAGCGGCACCGTCTCGCTGCGTCCCGGCCGCTTCGACGGCGGTGGCATGCGCTACCTGCGCTTCACGAACTGGCTGACCGAGATCGACCGGCTTTCCGGTCCGGTTGCGGCGATCTGGTTCGAGGAGGTCCGCCGCCACGCGGGCACCGACGCGAGCCACATCTACGGCGGGCTCATGGCCACGCTGACCGCATGGGCCGAGCTGCGCGGCGTGCCCTACGAGGGCGTCCCGGTCGGCACGATCAAGCGTCATGCCGCAGGCAAGGGCAACGCCGACAAGGCCACGATGGTTGCCGCCGTCCGCGCCCGCGGCTTCAGCCCGGCCGACGACAACGAGGCCGACGCCATCGCCATCCTGCTCTGGGCGATCGAGACGAAGGGAGGTGTCGCATGAGATGGCACCCCCACGGATACGGCGGCCGACGCCGGGATCCCGAACAGGTCAAGCGCGAGGGCTGGCGGGAACAGGGCGTCCTCGCGGTCTCCGCCGATGACGACCGCCTCACCTGGCCCGAGCGTGAACTGGTCCGCCAGTTGGGCGAGAAGCTCTACGGCCCGCGTCCTTCCGACAGGGAGGCGCGCCATGGCTGATCGCGAATGGACCGCCGACTGCGTCGCCGATCATTTCGAGGAGGCGTTCCGCACGCTGCGCAAGCTGCCGCCGGTGAAGGCGCAGGGCTACTTCAACACCTGGCCCGACATCGTGCGGACCAGCCGCGAGATCGCGGCGATGGAGCCGCATCCGATGCGCGTGTGGCCCTCGGCCGCCGCGATCACCCGGCTCGAGCAGACCTTCGACTGGGTGCTCTGGATCGAGGAGGCGGAGCGCAAGCTGGTCTGGTCGCGCGCGGCCCGTGTGCCGTGGAAGCAGATCAGCGGCGAGCTCGGCTGCGACCGCACGACGGCTTGGCGTCGCTGGCAACTGGCGCTGACCAAGATCGCCGCGCGCCTGAATTCGCAGTGAATCCAATGTGTTGCAACACTTTTTCCTTCGACATATGCAACAGATCCATGCTATTCCGAAGGCAAGATGGGGAGAGTGCGCTGGAAGGCTCGCTCTCCCCTTTGCGTTAACGGGGCCTTCTGGACCCCGGTATCCAGCGAGGGTCCGGCCGGGGTCCAGCCCACGGCAGTGCCCGGTTCCTTCCTGGCGATATTCGTATGCTGGCGGGCGAAGCGCGGGACATCGCCAGCGACAGGGCCGGATTTTTGGGAAGCCACCCGGAAGCCGGACCCACTTACCCCACGCGCAAACACCAATGAACGCTGGCCTTCCGACCGGACACCGCTGGTGGCCGCTGGACCCCGTCTGGAGTCCAGCCCGGCATCCGGAGTCCGGAAGCCATCGGCATCCACCCGACCGAGGAACCTTGCCCACCATGACGCTGAGCTTCGCCCCGGACGCGATCGAGACGTGGCCGCTGTCGCGCCTGCAGCCCTACGCGAAGAACGCGAAGGCGCACGGGCCGGACCAGGTCGCGAAGATTGCCGCCAGCATGGCCGAGTTCGGCTGGACAGTGCCTTGCCTCGTCGCCGAGGACGGAGAGCTGATCGCGGGCCACGGGCGCGTGCTGGCAGCAACCCAGCTTGGACTGACCGAAGCGCCGGTGATAGTGCTCGGGCACCTGACCGAGGCGCAGCGCCGGGCGTACCGGATTGCGGACAACAAGCTGACGGAGCTGGGCACCTGGGACGAGGCGCTGCTGTCGGCGGAGCTGAACGACCTGCTGGCCGACGATTTTGACCTGTCGCTGGTCGGGTTCTCCGATGGCGAACTCGACAAGCTGCTGGCCTTCGTGCCGGAGGGGGACGGTGAAGAGGGTAGCGCCGGGGGCTCCGTGCCGCCGGTGACCATCCCCGAACTGCCACGCAATCCGGCGTCGCGCAAGGGCGATCTGTGGATCCTCGGCAACCACAGGCTGCTCTGTGGCGACAGCACCAGCGCTGCGGATGTGCGCCGCCTGATGAATGGCGAGCGCGCGATCCTGTTCGCGACCGATCCGCCGTATCTCGTCGACTACGACGGCTCGAACCATCCGACCCGCAACAAGGATTGGTCGGCGTCCTACGGCACGACCTGGGACGACAGTTCGCAGGGCGCCGAGCTCTACGACGGGTTCATCTCGGCGGCCGTGGCGGAGGCCATCACTGAGGACGCCGCCTGGTACTGCTGGCACGCATCGCGCCGCCAGGCGATGCTGGAAGCCTGCTGGGAAAAGGCCGGTGCCTTCGTGCATCAGCAGATCATCTGGGTGAAGGACCGCGGGGTCCTGACCCGGTCGCACTACCTCTGGAAGCACGAACCCTGCTTCATGGGCTGGCGCCGCCCGAACCGCCCGCCGAAGGTGGCCGAACAGACGCTGCCCTCAACGTGGGAGATGCCGTCCTTCGCCAAGGATGAGCGGCCCGACCACCCGACGCCGAAACCGCTCGACGCCTTCGGCATCCCGATGCGCCAACATGTTGCGCGGGGCGGCCTCTGCTACGAGCCGTTCTCGGGCTCCGGCTCACAGATCATGGCGGGCGAAGCCAACGGCCGCCGCATCTTCGCAATGGAAATCAGCCCGGCCTACATCGATGTCGCCGTTGAACGCTGGCAGGCCGAAACCGGCAAGGACGCGATCCTCGACGGCGACGGCCGGACCTTCGCGCAGGTGAGAACCGAGCGGCTGGGCGACGACACCGATACGCCGGACACGGACGCCGAACCCGAACCCGCGCGAAAGCGCCAGACCGCCGCGTGACATGCATGACCTGGCTTTACCTTCCTCCAGAGACGCTTCCGGAGCCGGAGACGCATGTCTGTTCGGCCTCTCCCTCTGCTCCGGCGCGGGCGGTCTCGATCTCGGGCTCGCCATCGCCCTCCCCGGATATCGTGCTGTGGGCCATGTCGAACGGGAAACCTACGCCGCAGCCACTCTCGTGGCGCGGATGGAAGACGCGTCCCTGGATCAGGCTGTTGTCTGGGACGATGTTGGAACCTTCGACGGCCGCCCTTGGCGCGGCGCGGTGGACATCGTCACTGCGGGCTATCCGTGCCAGCCGTTCTCGGTCGCGGGCAAGCGCCGGGGCGCGGACGACCCGCGCCACCTCTGGCCGCACGTCGCTCGCGTCATCGGCGAAATCAAACCGCCTTTCGTGTTCCTCGAGAATGTCGCCCATCATCTCCGCCTCGGCTTCCCCGAAGTCGCCGGCGGACTGGTCGGCATGGGCTACCGCCTTGCGGCAGGCCTCTTCACGGCGGCGGAGGTCGGCGCGCCCCACAAGCGCGAGCGGCTCTTCATTCTCGCCATCCGCGAGGGCGACGAGCTGGCCGACCCCGCGCGCCTGCTCTGGCACCCGGTCGAGCGGCGGGAACCGGACGGAACTGTTGCGGCTATGGCCGACGCCGAGGGCCAGCGCCAACGAGAACCGGCAGACGAAACCGACGCCCTCGCAGGCGGCGGGCCAGCACGGGATGAATCTCGCGACGACGGCCGCGATGTGGCCCACGCCGCAGATCGACAGCTTTCGAAGCCGGGGCGGCGACAGGCGCGACGAGAAAGGTCTGGACCTGATGGCGCGGGATTGGCCGACGCCGATGGCGACGGACGGATGCAAGCCGAGCGCGGGCAACCGCAAGACGGCCGATCTGACACACGCGGCCGGAATGTGGATGACGCCGACAGCGCGCGATCACAAGGACGGGGCGACGAGCCTTGCCAACACGCCGGTGAACGGACTGCTTGGCCGCCAGGTCCTGGTGATGCCGATGGTTGGGAGCGATGCCTCCGACGCGCGCCGGACCTTGAACCCGCTGTTCGTCGAGGCGCTGATGGGCTGGCCCACCGGGTGGACCGGCTTCGCCTCTGTGGCAACGGCGTGGTCCCCTTGGTTGCGGCGCTTGCGCTTCGAACTCTGGCGGTTGAACTGCTGGCAGATGGATGAGGCAGCGGCATGAAGCAGTCGCGCCTCATGTCGCTGGTCGAGTCCATCGCCAACGTGCTCGTCGGCTACGGCGTCGCCGTCGTCACGCAGATCCTGATCTTCCCGGTCTTCGGGCTGCACACGACACTGGCGCAGAACCTGAAGTTGGGGGCGGTGTTCACGGTCGTGTCGATAGCTCGTTCCTTCGCCTTGCGGCGGGTGTTCGAGGCGATCCGATTCGCCATGGACAAGAAACACCAGCTTTAGGCCGATCACTACCAAGCGGTTTCGAAGTTGCCGCTATACCACTCAGATCCTATGGTTTCTCCGAGTTGGAGACGGCGGCTGATCTAATTTGCCGCCCAGAGATTTGGGATTGAGATTGTAGTGCTGCAGAACCAAAAGGAAGAAGGAAACAGCGACGCCGCCGACTTGCTTCCAGACGGCCTAGAGGCGTTGCGGCGAGAGCTCGGCCTCGCAGATGTGATGGGGTTGATCGAGAGGACTGCGCGATGGGTCGACCCGCGAACATTCGAGTATCTTCCCGTCTGGTATCCAGAACACGCGCGACGAGCCCTGTTCTATAAGGCGAACTGGTCCGAGCCGCAGATGAACCGTAATCGGCAAACGGGCGCGATCATCCACAAATTCGAAGGAAACATTCACGCGAACAAGGCTCTGACGCTCGCACTGGGCCTTCGTGCCGGGGAACGGCCAAACTGGTCATGCTGCCATATATGGGGTGTGGATGATGCCGCTTATCAGATCAGTAATACGGTGGTGCAGGATCGACGCTTCTTTTCCTGTGTGGCGAATATGGTCCTTCTCCCCACGCCACTAAAGGCATTCACGGACGTCATGACCGAAGTAAAGATGATGCTGCGGGTATGCGCGTTGCAACTCTACGGTTGGTCTTGTGACCATGAGGAGGTCGCAGACAACGAGCGGCAGGTGGCGGAATGGTCGGATTGGGACGCTTACCCGGAAAGCTGGCCGAAGCCTGATCGGCCCTCGCTCCCTCTTGGCACGGCCAAGTTCTCGGCGCGGATCAAGGACGCTGCAGAACGCAGGAAGGCCTCCATTTGCAAGGATCTAGCATCCGCTGGCCCGCATTATCCTCGGGATGATGTCCTCAAGGTGCTCGACTACTGGAACATTTCGCTTTGAGACAAAGAAGCCGCCGCCCCGAGGGACGGCGGCATTTCGACCGGTGTGGTGCGCTACGCTAGTCGCGCGGCAGGCTATAGACCCGCCCCCGATCCTCGACCTTCTCCGAGGTCACCTCGAGCCCGAGTTTCTTCTTCAGCGCCCCGGCCATCGCGCCACGCACCGTGTGCGACTGCCAGCCCGTCGCGGCCATGATCTCCTCTATGGTCGCGCCGTCCGGTGCGCGCAGCATGGCGATCAGGGTGGCCTGCTTGGTGCCCTCGCGCGGCGTGCGCGCCTTGGGCGCGGCTGCGGGCTGAGTGGGGGTTGTCGGCGCGGACTCCTCGGAAGGCGCGTCCGTCGCGCCCGCAGGCGCGGTGTTCGCGTCCTCGGGCTCGATGCCGATGGCGGCGAGGCCCGCGTCGGTGGCCACCAGCGTGACGCCGTGGCCATCGCCGGTCTCGCGCCACATGGGTTCGCCGTTGCGAATGTCGGCCTCGACCTCTTCGAGGAAGCCCCTGGTGAGCATCGCTCCGACCACCTTGGCGGCGGCGCCGCCGCGCAGGCTGTCGGGGAGCGGAAGCGCGATGCGGTCCTCGCGCTGTGCGGCGGCGCTGAGGATGATGGCTTGCGTATCGGAAATCTTCGTCATGGGGTCGTCTCCGTATTCGGGCCCGCGACATGCGGCGCCTTCTACGACCCCGAGCCGCGCGTTGGCGCGGCGGGAGTTCCGGCGGTGCCGAAGATCAGCGGGCGTGCTCGCCCTCGCCAAAGGCGCTGTCGGTGATGCGCTTCAGGAGGCTGGCGTAGTGTTCGAGGGTGCCGACCATCGCCCAGCCCGCCTCGTCGGGGGCGCAATTGAAATGGTCGTCGCTGAGCGCCTGCAGGCGGGCGAGCATCTCGTCGATCTCGGCCTTCTTGCCGATGAAGGCGGCTAGTGCCGCTTCCTTGTTGCGCCGGGCCATTTGTGCGCGAAGTTCTTGGCGCGGGGTGGTGATCGGGTTCAGGCGGGTGGTCATCGTCGTGGCTCCTTGGTGAGTTGCATCGTCTTCGTGGGATCACGTTCCCTCTGTCCGCGACGCTTATCAACACGATAAGCACATGATCTTGAATGATAATCGGAGCCGTCGATGCAGGGCATGAGCGAGCGCCAGTACGCCGCCCATGTCGGGCTGTCGCGGGGCGCGATCCAGAAGGCGAAGACGGCCGAGCGGCTGGTTCTCTATCCCGACGGCAGCATCAACGCGCCCGCCAGCGACGCCCGGCGCGCGGAGACGACGGACCCGTCCAAGACGAGAAAGCCGCCCGCGCCGAAGCTGAAGCCCGTCCCTGAGGCGGCGGTGGCTGCGGTTGGCGACACGCTGCGCGAACAGGGACTGGCGGTTCCGGCAGTCGGCGGCGGCACGACCTTCCTGCAGGCGAAGACGGCGAACGAGGTGCTGAAGGCGCAGGAAAGGCGCATCCGGCTCCAGAAGCTGAAGGGGGAGTTGATCGAGCGGGCCCGCGCGCTGGCGCTGGTGTTCCGTCTGGCGCGGCAGGAACGGGACGCATGGGTGACCTGGCCCGCGCGTGCGGCGGCGCTGATGGCGGCAGAGCTCTCTGCCTCGTGCAGCGACGCGACGGGCCAGCAGATCGCCGTGGAGCCAGCCACGATGCAGAAGGTTCTGGAGAAACATGTACGCGCCCACCTCGACGAACTCGCCGAGGTCCGGCCCGACTTCCGGTGACGATGATGGCCTGACGGACTTCGACGGCGCGGGCGAGATCCTGCGCGCCTGGGGCAGCGGGCTGCGGCCCGACCCTGACCTGACCGTTTCGGAATGGGCCGACCGGCATCGGATGCTCTCGGGCCGCGCCTCGGCCGAACCGGGGCGGTATCGCACGGTGCGCACGCCCTACATGCGCGAGATCATGGACCGGCTGTCGCCCGGCGATCCCACGCAGCGGATCGTGTTCATGAAGGCCGCGCAGGTCGGCGCGACCGAGGCGGGCAACAACTGGATCGGGTTCGCCATCCACCAGGCGCCGGGGCCGATGCTCGCGGTCCAGCCGACGGTCGAACTGGCCAAGCGCAACTCGCGCCAGCGGATCGACCCGCTGATCGACGAAAGCCCGGAGCTGCGGGAGCGGGTGAAGCCCGCCCGTTCCCGCGACGCGGGCAACACGATGCTGTCGAAGGAATTCGCGGGCGGCATCCTGATCATGACCGGGGCGAACTCGGCGGTCGGTCTGCGCTCCACCCCGGCGCGGTACATCTTCCTCGACGAGGTCGACGCCTATCCGGCCTCGGCCGACGAGGAAGGCGATCCGGTCACGCTGGCGGAAGCGCGGTCGCTGACTTTCGCGCATCGGCGCAAGGTGCTGCTGGTCTCGACGCCGACGATCCGCGGGCTCTCACGGATCGAGCGTGAGTTCGAGGCCAGCGACCAGCGGCGATACTTCGTGCCGTGCCCGCATTGCGGCGCGTTGCAGTGGCTGAAGTTCGACCGGCTGCGCTGGCAGAAGGGCCGTCCGGAGACGGCGGAATATCACTGCGAGGGTTGCGACGCGGCAATCGCGGAGCACCACAAGACGGCGATGCTGGAGGGGGGCAAATGGCGGGCGACCGCCACGGCGGCCAATCCGGCCACGGTCGGGTATCACCTCTCGGCGCTCTATTCGCCGATCGGCTGGCTGAGCTGGGAGCGGATCGTGCGGGCCTGGGACGCGGCACAGGGGTCGGACGAGGCGATCAAGGCCTTCCGCAACACGATCCTCGGCGAGACCTGGGTCGAGACCGGGGAAGCCCCCGACTGGCAGCGGCTCTACGACCGGCGCGAGCGCTGGACCTCCGGCACGGTGCCAGCGGGCGGGCTATTCCTGACCGCCGGGGCCGACGTCCAGAAGGACCGGATCGAGGTCGATGTCTGGGCTTGGGGTCGCGGGCTGGAAAGCTGGCTCGTCGATCACGTCGTGATCGAGGGCGGGCCCGACCGGCACGACGCATGGTCGGAGCTGACCGCGCTGCTCGACCGAAGCTGGCCGCATGAACGCCGTGCGCATCTGCGCATCGCCCGTCTCGCCATCGATACGGGCTACGAGGCCCCGGCGGTCTATTCCTGGTCGCGGGCGCAAGGCTTCGCGCAGGTGTCGCCGGTCAAGGGCGTCGAAGGCTTCAACCGCTCGAGCCCGGTGTCCGGCCCGACCTTCGTCGACGCGACCGAGGGCGGGAAACGCCTGCGGCGCGGTGCCCGGCTCTGGACCGTGGCGGTGTCGACCTTCAAGGCCGAGACCTACCGCTTCCTGCGGCTGGCGCGGCCGACCGAGGAGGACATGGCCGAAGGGGCGGCGTTTCCGCCCGGTTCGGTCCACCTGCCACACTGGGTCGAGAACGAATGGCTGAAGCAGTTCGTGGCCGAGCAGCTGGTGACGGTGCGCACGAAACGCGGCTTCGCCCGGCTGGAATGGCAGAAACTGCGCGAGCGCAACGAGGCGCTGGATTGCCGGGTCTATGCCCGCGCCGCCGCCTGGATCGCGGGCGCGGATCGCTGGCCCGACGACAAATGGCGCGACCTCGAGGATCAGCTCGGGGCGGCTCCCACCGACACCGATCCCGCCGGGCAGATCAACCGGCCGGGACAGGCCCCGCAGGGCAAGCGCCGCTCCGACTGGCTCGGGCGGCGGGAGGGATGGTTCTGAACATGACGGACTGGACGGAAACCGAGCTCTCGGCGCTGCGCCGCGCTTATGCCAGCGGCACGACGCGGGTGAGCTATGACGGCAAGTCCGTCGACTACGGTTCGGCCGAGGATCTGCTCGCCCGCATCCGGACCATCGAGCGGGCCATCGCGGGGACGACCCGGCCGTTGCCGGTGGCCGGGCTCGCGGGCTTCTCGCGCGGGGACCGGTGATGTCGGCGACCTGGTTCGATCACGCCATCGCGACGGTGGCCCCGCGCATGGCCGCACGTCGCATCATGGCGCGGCAGGCGTTCGAGACCCTGACGCGAGGCTATGACGGCGCGGCGCGCGGGCGGCGCACCGAGGGCTGGCGCGCGCCGGGATCCTCGGCCGACACCGAGATCGGCGTGGCCGGGGCGCTGCTGCGCGACCGGATGCGCGACCTCGTGCGCAACAACCCGCATGCGGCCAAGGCCGTGGCGGTGCTGGTCAACAATATCATCGGCGCGGGCATCATGCCGCGCGCCGCCAGTGGCGACGAAAGGCTGGACCGCAAGGTCGAGACGCTCTTCGAACGCTGGACGGCGGAGTGCGATGCCGATGGTCAGCTCGACTTCTACGGCCTGCAGACGCTGATCTGCCGCGAGATGGTCGAAGCGGGCGAGGTCCTGGTGCGCCGCAGGCTGCGGCGGGCGTCAGATGGCCTGCCGGTGCCGCTGCAATTGCAGGTGCTGGAGGCCGATTTCCTCGACGCCTCGAAATCCGGCGTGCTCGGCGCGGGGCGGCTGGTGCAGGGGATCGAGTTCGATCCGGTCGGCAAGCGCAGGGCCTACTGGCTGCATGCCGAGCACCCGGGCGACGCCTGGGGAGCGCTGAACGGCGGACTTGGATCGCGCCCGGTGCCCGCGACCGAGATCGCCCACATCTATGAAAAGCAGCGCACGCAGGCGCGCGGCGTTCCCTGGGGCGCGCCAGTGATCCGCAGCTTGCGCGATCTCGACGATTACGAGGTGGCGGAACTGGTCCGTAAGAAGACCGAGGCCTGCGTCACCGCCATCGTCTTCGGCGACGACGAGGCGCAGCAGGGCATCGCGCCATCGGTCGTCGATGCCGACGGCAACCGGGTCGAGCAGTTCGAGCCGGGACTGATCGCCTATGCCCGCGGCGGCAAAGACATCCGCTTTAACCAGCCCTCCGCCACAGGCGGCTACGGCGAGTACAAGCGGGCGAGCCTGCACACGATCTCGGCCGGGTTCCGGGTGCCCTACGAGCTGCTGACCGGGGACCTCAGCCAGGTCAACTATTCCTCGATCCGTGCGGGGCTGGTCGAGTTCCGGCGCATGATCGATGCCGTGCAATGGCAGCTCTTCATCCCGATGCTCTGCGCACCGGTCTGGCGCTGGTTCACCGAGGCCGCGTGGGCTGCGGGGCACATCCCGTCACCGACCGTACCGGTCGAATGGTCGCCGCCGAAGTTCGAGGCGGTCGATCCGCAGAAGGACGCGATGGCCAACCTGCTGTCGATCCGCTCCGGCACCATGACGTTGGCCGAGGTGATCGCGCGGCAGGGCCGCAACCCGGACGCCGTGCTGGCCGAGATCGCCGCGACCAATGCCAAGCTCGACGCGCTGGGGCTTGTGCTCGATAGCGACCCGCGCCGCGTCACCAAGACCGGCAGCGCACAATCCAAAGACGGGGCCAGCGATCCGGCCGCCGACAAACCAGACACCGACGACCCGGCCGCCGACGCTGAAACCGACCCGGCGCAGGCCGACCAACAGGACTGACCTTCATGGACACGATGATCGAACTGCCGGCCATGCGCCGGTCGGCGGAGCTTGCGCCGAACACGGCCGATGCCGACACCCGCACCGTCGAGGTTGTCTGGTCGGCCGGGGCCCGCGTCCGCCGCGCCACCTTCTTCGGCGAGCCCTATGACGAGGAACTGAGCCTCGACCCCGCCCATGTCCGGCTCGACCGGCTGAACGCTGGCGCGCCGTTCCTGAAGGTGCACGAGCTCGACACGCTCGATGCTGTGATCGGCTCGGTCGTGCCGGGCTCGGCCCGGATCGAGAACGGCCGAGGCATCGCGCTGGTCCGGATCAGCGAGCGTGCCGATGTCGAGCCGATCTGGCGCGACATCCAGGCTGGGCACATCCGCGCGGTCTCGATCGGCTATCAGGTCCACCGCTTCGACATCTCGAAACCCGATGGCGGACGCGAGCTTTGGCGGGCGGTCGACTGGACCCCGTTCGAAATTTCGGCCGTGCCGGTCGGCGCCGATCCCGCCGCCGGCTTCCGCGCCAAGGGCGAACATCACGACTGCGTCCTCCATCGCCGGGACGCCGAAACCAGCGAAGGAGCACCCCCGATGACCGACAAGACGACCCCGGCCGCCCCGGCCGACGACACCCAAGAGACGGCAGCGACCGAGGAGATCACCATGCCCGACGACAAGACCGGCGCGACTGAGGCGCAGACGCGCGCGGCTGAGACGCGCAGCCAGCCCAAGGCCCCCAAGCCCGAGGCTCCCGACACCGAAGCCATCGCCACCCGCGCCCGCGAGACCGAGCGCGACCGCGTCTCCACCATCTACGATCTGGCTGGGCGGCTGAACCTCGAGCGCAGCTTCGCCGAGGATTTGGTCAAGCGCGGCGTTTGCGTGGACGAGTCCCGCCGCCTCATCCTCGACCAGGTCGCCGCGAAGTCCGACGAGACCCGGACCTTCCCGCATGTCTCGGTCCCCCTTGGCGGCCGGGACGAGCGCATCACCCGCCGCGACGCGGTGGCGAACGCGCTGCTGCACCGCTACAGCCCGACGTTGTTCCAGTTGGAGGACGCGGCGCGCCAGTACCGCGGCATGACGCTCCTGGAACTGGCCCGCGAAAGTCTCGGCAACGCCGGGGTGAACACCCGGGGCCTGTCGCGCGAAGAGGTGGCAACGCGGGCGCTGCACTCGACCTCGGACTTCCCCGAGATCCTGTCGGCGGTCACCAACAAGACCCTGCGGCAGGCCTACGAGGCCTATCCCCGCACCTTCATGCTGTTCTGCCGCCAGGTGCTCGCCACCGACTTCAAGGCCATGCACCGGGTCCAGCTCGGCGAGGCCCCGCAGCTGCTCGAGGTTGGCGAGAGCGGCGAGTTCAAGCGCGGCACGCTGGGCGAGAGCAAAGAGAGCTACAAGGTCAAGACCTATGGCCGGGTGGTCGCGATTACCCGACAGACGCTGATCAACGACGATCTCGACGCCTTCACCCGCATCCCGGCGATGTACGGCAACTCCATCGCCCAGCTGGAGTCGGACGTGGTCTGGGGGATCATCACCGCGAACCCGGCCATGGCCGATGGCAACGCGCTGTTCCACACCACGCACAAGAACCTCGCGGGCACCGGCGCGGCGCTGGACGTCGGCAGCGTGGGCGCGGCCCGCGCCGCCATGGCCAAGCAGACTGGGCTCGACAAGAAGACGGTGCTGAACGTCCGGCCCGCCTTCCTGATCGTGCCCGCCTCGCTGGAACTGAAGGCCGAGCAGCTGGTCGCCCAGAACCTGGTGCCCGCCGCGACGTCTAGCGTGGTGCCGCAGTCGATCCGCACCCTCGCGCCGATCAGCGAGCCCCGGCTCGACGCGGCCAGCGAGACCGCCTGGTATCTGGCGGCCAGCCCGAACCAGATCGACACGATCGAGTACGCCTATCTCGAGGGCCAGCAGGGCGCCTACATCGAGACCCGCAACGGCTTCGACGTCGACGGCGTCGAGATCAAGTGCCGCCTCGACTTCGGCGCCAAGGCCATCGACTGGCGCGGTCTCTACAAGAACCCGGGCGCATAACCAGCACCCCAACATGCTGAACCCTGACATGCGGGCGGTCCTGACGGGTCGCCCTTCGTCTTTCCACGAGGATCCTTCCTATGAAAAACTACGTCCAGCCCGGCAACACCATCACCCTGACCGCGCCCTATGCAGTCGCCTCCGGCGATGGCCTGCTCGTCGGCTCCATCTTCGGCATCGCCGCGGTCGCCGCCGCCCTCGGCGATCCCGTCGAGGTCGCGCTCACCGGCGTCTTCGACATCACCAAGATCGGCTCGCAGGCCTGGACCGCGGGTGCCAGGATCTACTGGGACGACACCAACAAGCGCACCACCAACGTGGCCACCTCGAACACGCTGATCGGCGTCGCCATCGAGGCGGTCGCGGGCGGCGCTGGTGACACCGTCGGCCGGGTGCGGTTGAACGGCGCGTTCTGATGAGCGCTTTCGCTGCCGCCGTCAGCGCGCTCTTCGCCGATCCGAATATCGGCAGGGATGCGGTCTACACGCCCGAGGGCGGCGCGCCCGTTCTGGTGCGCGTCGTCGCCCGGCGCGCAGACGCGATCAGCGACTTCGGCGACGCCCGGCTCTGGTCCGAGACCACCCGGATCGACCTGCGCGTCGCCGAGGTCGCGAACCCGCGCCCCGGCGACCGGATCGAGATCGACGGCGACGCCTTCCTCATTCAGGGCGAGCCCGTCCGTGACCGTGAGCGGCTGGTCTGGACCGTGGATCTGAGGCCCGCGTGAAACTGAAGCTCGACATCGATCCCGACATCGTCGCGATGATGCAGGCCGAGGTCGCGGCGGGCGAACGCGCGGTGGCGGCCGCGATGCGCGAGGCCGGGACCGGGCTGAAGACCGCATGGCGGTTGCAGATCACCGGCGCGGGGCTCGGCACACGGCTCGCCAATTCGATCCGAAGCCAGAACTTCCCGAGGTCGGGCGAGAGCCTGGATGCCGCGGCGCTGGTCTGGTCCAAGGCGCCGGTCATCGTCGGCGCGCATGACACCGGCCCGCTGATCCGCTCGAAGGGCGGGTTCTGGCTGGCGATCCCACTGCCCGCAGCGGGCAAGTCCCTGCGTGGCGGCCGGATCACCCCCGGCGAATGGGAGCGGCGACGCGGGCTGCGCCTGCGCTTCGTCTATCGCCGGTCGGGCCCGAGCCTGCTGGTGGCGGAGGGCCGGCTGAACACCAAGGGCCAGGCGGTCGTGTCGCGCTCGAAGACCGGGCGCGGCAAGGTCAGCGCGCCGATCTTCCTGCTGGTGCCGCAGGTGAAGCTGCCGAAGCGGCTGGATCTTGCAAGGGATGCCGACCGGGCGTTGGACAGCGTGTCAAGGCTGATCGTGGCGAACTGGGTGGAGGGCAAATTCGGATAGCTACCCAACGTGGACCGTAACGTCATAGCCCAGAGACTTGAGAGATTTCGACGTTCGCCCGTTCCGAGGTGGGAAGCGATCCGGTAGCGCCCACCCCACGAGTTCGCCCAGTGCACTGACCCCGAGACCTTCGATTTTCCATTTCGGGTCGTGAAAGGCGGTCCAGAGGCGCTCGGGCAACTGTGCCTCCGGACCACCATAGAGGATGAACTTCAAGAGTTGCTTCACGTCGTTGCCGCCTGCGGACTTGTCGCCCCAAATCCGCATCGAGAGCGCGTCGACCTTTTCCGGTATCGTGTACGTCGTCCCGTCCTCACGAAGACCAACAGCCTTATTGGCGACGCGTCGCGCATAGTCTTTGATGGAATGTATGCCCATGCAGATCTCGCGGAAGGCCTCATAGTCCATATCGTCGATGGCCTCGGCAGTGAGCGCCTCCCGCAGCATGGGTGCGGTGGAATTCAACATGACGTCCTCTTCGGACGGGGCCTTGGGCAGATTGCGCCACCAATTGATGGCGTCTGCGAGCGCAGCATCAGGGTTCCGCTTGTTCTGTTCAAAATGGTCGGCGTAGAGGGCTCTGCGTCCGTCGAAGGTGCGCTGATAGTAATGCGCGTGGAGGAACTGGTCGCCTTGAGCGCCTGCAGGGGCATCGGCGTCAATCCAAGAGGGTCTGTTCTCGGGCTTGCTCACCAAGTTCCCGATATCGCGAAGCTGTTGAAGCGTAGAGTGCCATTCCTCGAGGAATGCCTCGCGGCGGCGGTCATTGGCCTTCTTCTTCCCGGTCTGTACGAGCCCGGACCACTTGTTCAAACTCGGGCTTTTCCAGAACTCGTCGGAAGGCGGCTCCGAGCTGGCTATCTGCTTTGCGCGCTTCAGCATGACGGCGAGTAACTCGTCTGTCAGCGGCGTCGAGTTCCGATCAAGCACAGCGAAGAGTTCAAGGATATCTTCTGCCATTTCATCTGTGATCTCGGCCTCGGGAAAGAAGCAGCCGGCCTCGACGTTCTTGTACCAGGCACTCGCAGAGAGGTTCGCGGAGCCGATGTAGAGGCCGTACTCGCGCCACCAGATTACCTTCGCATGGTGATGCTGAACGAGGCGGCATTGGAAGCGGGCCGATTTGCGGGCGAGGAACGAGGACAAGATGAAAGGTTTGACCGCGACGCCTTCGTCGAGGCGACCGTAATACTTGAGCGGAATGCCGTTGTTCCAACACCAGTCGAATAGAAGGTCCATTTCGGTCGCGTACGCGACCGCTGCCAGAACCTCTTGTGTCTCAGCAGCCGCATTCAGCGTGATGTTGGTGAGATAGTTCCCGTTAATGCCGCCCATCATCAGTTGCATCGTAATCTCGTCGATTTGATTTGCTTTTCGACACCTTAGACGAAAGCGCGGATATGCCCACCCCACGCGAAACCATCCTCGCCGCGCTGCACACGCGGCTCTCCGCGCTGCCAGCGACTGCCCTGCGCGGTGAGGTCCTACCAGAGCGACTGCCGGCCGGAGGTCTGCTGATCCTACGCGATGGCGAGCCGGGGGAGCCCGAGGTAACACTGTCGCCGCTGGCCTACCATTACCAACACCGCGCAGAAATTGAGGCTGTTGTGCAGGGCGCGGACCGCGACACTGCCTTCGATACGCTGACCGCCAGCATCGGCGCGGCGCTCGCCGCCGACCGGACGCTTGGTGGGCTCTGCGACTGGGTCGAGGCGGAGGCGCCACGGACCATCGATCTGCCGGTCGAGGGCGCCGCAAGCCTGAAGGCCGCCGTGATCTCGGTCATTCTCCACTACACCACGGCCGACCCGCTGGCCTGACCCAAACGACAACAGGAGATCACCATGGCACGAGCCCAGGGGGCGCGGGCGCAGATGGCGCTTGCGTTCGAAACGACCTATGGCACGCCGCCGGCAGGCGGCTTCACGAAGATGCCCTTCGCCAGCACCACGCTGGGCGCGGAGCAGCCGCTCTTGAACTCCGAGCTTCTTGGCTACGGCCGCGATCCGCTGGCGCCGATCAAGGATGCGGTGACGGCCGATGGCGATGTCGTCGTGCCGCTCGATGCCGAGGCCTTCGGCTTCTGGCTGAAAGCGGCCTTCGGGGCGCCGTCGACGACGGGCACCGGTCCCTGGACACACGAATTCCAGTCGGGCGCGTGGACGCTGCCGAGCCTCTCCATCGAGACTGGCATGCCGGAGGTGCCGCGCTACGCGATGTATTCCGGCTGCGTGCTCGACCAGATCACCTGGCAAATGCAGCGGTCTGGCCTGCTGACCGCGACCGCCCGGCTGGTGGCGCAGGGCGAGACGGTCGGGACCACGACGAGCGCCGGAACGCCCGCCGCGCTGGAGCTGAAGCGCTTCGGCCATTTCAACGGGTCGATCACGCGGAACGGCTCGGCGCTTGGCAACGTCGTCTCGGCCGACATCGCCTATGCCAACAACCTCGACCGGATCGAGACCATCCGCTCGGACGGTCGCATCGACGGCGCGGACCCGTCCATCGCGGCGCTGACCGGCTCCATCGAGGTCCGGTTCGCCGACAGCACACTGGTGACGCAGGCGATCAATGGCGATCCGTGCGAGCTCGAGTTCGGCTACGTCCTGCCCTCGGGCGAGAGCTTCACCTTCACCGTGCATGCCGTCTACCTGCCGCGTCCGCGGATCGAGATCTCCGGGCCGCAGGGCGTGCAGGCCACCTTCGACTGGCAGGCCGCGCGCGACAGCGTCGTCGGCCGGATGTGCACCGCAACCCTCGTGAACGATGTGGAGACGTATTGATGCTGACGCTCGACCTGACCAATGCGCCCCGCTGGCATGACCTCGCCCCTGGCGTCCGCGTGCAGCTGCGCCCGCTGACCACCGCGCTCATGGTGGCGACCCGCAGCGACCCCGCCGTTGAGGCGGTGCCGGACGAGGCTTCCGACGAGGAACGCGCATTGGCCTTCGCCAAGGCGCTTGCGCGGCGGGCGGTGCTCGCTTGGGAGGGCATCGGCGATGCGGACGGCAAGCCGATCGATCCCAGCCCTGACGCCATTGACGCGCTGCTCGATGTCTGGCCGATCTTCGAGGCGTTCCAGCTGACCTACGTCTCGAAGGGTCTGCTGCTGGAACAGGAAAAAAACGCCTCCGCGCTCTCGCCGAATGGTCCTTCGGCGGGGGCGAGCGCTACTGCGAAGCCTGCATGCAAGCCTGCCCGGACTGCCCGGCACGCCTGAACCGGCCACTGACGCATGAAGGCTGGCAGGTCTGGGACCTCGTCAGCCGTCTCGGCGGCCAGCTTAGGGTGCTGCCCGGCGCGGTGATCGGCTGGGACATGTCGGCCGCGCTGGCGCTCGGTGACGCGCTCGGCGTGCCGCCTGCCGTAGCGGCCGAACTCCTGCCCGTCATCGAAGCGGTGATGGTCGCCAAACTCAACGAACAGATGGAACGCCCCAATGGCTGAAAAACGCGTCAGCGTCCGCCTTGCGGCGGTCGGCGGACGACAGGTGCGCGCCGAGTTGGAAGGTGTCGGCGAGGCCGGATCGCGCGGCTTCGGACGGCTCAGCCGGGAGATGGAGGCGGCCAACGCCCGGCTCGCGGCCTTCTCGCGCCGGGTTCGCGTGGCCGCCGCGGCCGCCGTCGCCGCTGCCACCGCCGCGGGCGTGGCGATGATCCGCTCGGGCCTCCAGACCGTCGATGCGCAGGCCAAGCTCGCGCAGTCGCTCGGCACCACCGTCGCCTCGATCCAGACGTTGGAGCGGGCGGGCGAACTGGCGGGCGTGTCCATGTCCGGCATCGAACAGGCAACCAAGGATCTGACGCGCCGCCACAGCCAGGCGGCCGCCGGGAGCGGTCCCGCCGCCGACGCACTGGACCGGCTGGGGCTTTCCGCCACCGACCTGATCGCCCTGCCGCTGGACCAGCGGGTCGGCGCGATCAACGCCGCCATCGAGAACTTCGTGCCCGCCGCCGAACGCGCGGCCGTCGCGGGACAGCTTTTCGGCGAGGAAGGCTCCATCGCCATGTCGCGCATCGACACCGCGACGCTGCGCCAGGCGACCGAAGACGTGCTCGCCTTCGGTGTCGTCGTCTCCGAGCAGGATGCCGATCAGATCGAGCGGACGAACGACGCGATCTCCCGCCTTGGGCTGATCTGGCGCGGGCTCTCGAACCAGCTGGCCGTCGCTGCGGCCCCGGCGCTCGAGGCGGTCGCCAATGCCATGGCGGCCATCGCCAGCCGCACCGGTCCGCTCGGCATCGCCATTCGCGGTCTTTTCGATAACATCGGCCGTCTGACCACTTATGCTGTGACCTTTGCCACTTTCCTCGCGGGTCGCTGGGTCGCCGGGCTGGCCGCTGCGGCGCTGTCGGTCCGCGGGTTCGCCACCGCGCTTGTCGTCTTGCGCGGGGCGCTGATCCGCACCGGCATCGGCGCCCTGATCGTCGGCGTCGGCGAGCTGATCTACCAGCTGTCCCAATTCGTTGCCCGCGTGGGCGGGGTCGGCGAAGCCTTCCGGCTGCTCTCCGATCTGGCCTCCGAGGTCTGGTCGCGGATCGGGCTCGCGCTCGACGCCGCACTGGCCCGCATGGCCGCCGGATGGGAGGGGCTGAAAGCCGCAGCACTCTCGGCGCTCGACGGCACCGTCGCGGGCGTCGTGGGGTTCGGCGACCGCACCGTCGCGATCTTCCAGGGGGCCTATGACGGCGCGGTGGCGATCTGGGGCAGCCTGCCAGGCGCCATCGGCGATTTCGCCTACCAGGCGGCGAACCGGCTGATCGGCGGGGTCGAGGCGATGCTGAACGGCGTCGTCACCCGCATCAACAGCTTCATCGAAACCCTGAACGCCGCGCTGGCCCTGCTGCCCGAATGGGCGACCGGCGAAGGCGGCGTGCGGATCGGTACGCTCGACGCGGTGGACCTGAGCCGGATCGACAACCCGTTCGAGGGGGCCGCAACGGCGGCCGACACCGCGGCGGCCGATGCGTTTTCCGCCGCGCTTGCCCGGACCTATATCACCCCGCCGGACCTCGGGCTCGGCGCCATGGCGGATGACGCGCGCGTGCGTGCCGATGCCTATCGCGAGGCCGCGGGCATGCTGACCGATGCCGCGACCCGGCCGCTCTCTGCCTGGCAGGCGCTGAAGGATGCCGTGACCGGGTCCGGCACGGAGGCCGAAACCGCGCTGACGGATGCCGCGACCTCCGCTGATGCACTGGCGGCCGGACTCGACGACACCGCAGTCGCAGCCAATGGTGCCGGAGGCGCTGCCCGCGACGCCGGAACCGCCGCGGGCGATGGGGCCGAGCGTGCGCTGACCGGATGGCAGGCGGTGACGGCGGCGCTCTCGGACTATGCCAGCCGGGCGCGGGAGATCGGCGGCGACATCGGCCAGAGCCTCGTCAGCGCGTTCCAATCGGCCGAGGACGCGGTCGGGGAGTTTGTGAAGACCGGCAAGCTGAACTTCCGCGATCTGGTGACCTCGCTCATCGCCGATCTGGCGAAGCTGGCGGCGCGGCGGTTCATCCTCGGCCCCATCGCCAACGCGCTCTCGGGCACGCTCGGCGGCGCGGGCGGGATCTTCGCCAATATCCTGCACGCGGGCGGCATGGTCGGCTCGTCCAGCCCCTCGCGCATGGTCCCGGCCATGACCTTCGCCGCCGCTCCCCGGATGCATTCAGGCGGCGCTGTCGGTCTTCGGCACGACGAGGTGCCCGCGATCCTGCAACGGGGCGAGCGGGTGCTCTCGCGCCGCGAGGCCCAAAGCTACAGCACGGGCGGCGGGATCAATGTCACCATCATGGCCCGCGACGCCGAGAGCTTCCGGCAATCCCGCACGCAGGTCGCGGCGGACATCGCCCGGGCGGTCTCGCTCGGGCGCCGGGGGATGTAAGCCATGGCGTTCCATCAGGTCCGGTTCCCGGACAACATCAGCCGAGGCGCGCGCGGCGGGCCCGAGCGGCGCACCCAGATCGTCGAACTTGCCTCGGGCGACGAAGAGCGCAACGCCAGCTGGGCCAATTCGCGCCGCCGTTACGACGTCGCCTACGGCATCCGACGCGTCGACGATCTGGCGGCGGTGGTCGCCTTCTTCGAGGCACGCAACGGCCGCCTCCACGGATTTCGCTTCAAGGACTGGGGCGATCACAAGTCCTGCCTGCCCTCGGGGACACCCGCACCGACCGATCAGGTGATTGCCACCGGCGATGGCACGACAACCGCCTTCCAGCTCGTGAAGCGCTACGCCTCGGGCAGCCAGACATGGGTGCGGACCATCGCCAAGCCGGTCGCGGGCTCGGTCACCATCGCCTTGAATGGCGCGCCCCAGGCGTCCGGCTGGTCCGTCGATACCACGACCGGCGTCGTCACCTTCACCGCGGCGCCGGGCTCCGGCCTCGCGATCACCGCGGGCTTCGAGTTCGACGTGCCGGTCCGTTTCGACACCGACGTGCTCGACGTGACGCTCGACCTCGAGCGGCTGGGCTCGATCACCTCCATCCCGCTTCTGGAGATCCGACGATGAACGACGAAACCGGATTTCTGGCGGCGGCGCTGAAGGAACTACTCGCCTCCACGGCGGTGATCCTTGCCGCCTGGGGCGCGCTCGGGGGCGCGACCAATGCGCTGACCACAAAAATGCGGCTGCGCGACGCACTGCGCCACATCCTGCTCGGCGGTCTGATCGCCGCCGGGATGGGTAGCCTGTCGATGGCGATCATCACCCGCTGGCTCAGCCTGCCGCCCGAGGCGATCCCGGCCGGGGGCGCGGCCGGATCGGCCGCCTATCTGGTCGGCGTTTTCGGCCCTGCCTTCATCGAGGTGCTGCTCGCCCGTCTGCGCCATGCCGGGAAAGGCGATGGCGATGCATGACCTTCTCCGCCTCGCGCGCTCCCTGCGCTGCGACCCGGCCGATCCCGGCCAAGCCTTCCGCCACCGCTTGGGCGTCGGCATCGCCATCGCCGCGCTGATCCTGATCCTCTCTCTTCTGGGATAGTTTAAATGCAGATGACTGACCGGGGCCTTCTGGCCCTCGTCCGGCACGAAGGCATCGTGCCCGGACCCTACCGTGATGTGAAACAGGTCTGGACGTTCGGCATCGGCCACACGGCCGCAGCCGGTCTGCCCGATCCCGCCACGATGCCGCGCGGCATGCCCGCCGATCTCGATGCCGGGATCCGAGAGGCGTTCCGGGTCTTCCGATCCGACCTCGCGCGCTACGAGGCCGCCGTCCTGCGCGCCGTAAAGGTCCCGCTCGATCCGCACGAGTTCGATGCGCTGGTGTCCTTCCACTACAACACAGGTGGAATCGCCAAGGCGGCGCTGACCCGGCACCTGAACGCGGGCGACCGGGCCGCAGCCGCAGCAGCCTTCATGGGCTGGCTCAAGCCCGCCGCGATCCGCCCGCGCCGGGAGGCCGAACGCGACCTCTTCGCCGAGGGACGCTATCCGACCGGAACCATCCCGGTCTGGTCGGTCGACCGAAACGGCCGGGTCGACTTCTCGCGGCCGATCCGGCGCCTGACCGAGAACGAGGCGCTGGTACTGCTGCGCCCGGCATGCGTGCCGATACCGAGACCATCCGTGCCTTCCGCCACACCTGAACCGGCAATCAGCTGGCTTGCCCGTCTGAACGCTTTCTTCTCCACCCTGATCCGGAGGGCCTGATCCCCATGCGCTACATCCGTCCGACCTCGCTCACCTGGTGGGCGGGGTGCCTCGCCATGCTCACTGGCATCGCTTCCCTCGCGCTGCCCGCCACCGGGCCGCTCGGGGAACTCTCCCGCTTCGTCGCGCTGCTCGCCGGCTCAGGCGACGCCTCGCCCGCGGGGCTCATGTTTCTCGGGCTTGGCCTGATCGGCCTGCGTGACCGGATCGAGCGCGGATTCCGCGGCGATGTTTGAGTTCCTTGCCGGTCTGGTCGTGGGCGGCTGCCTCGGCGTCTTCGTCGTTGCCCTCTGTGTCGCCGCGCGCGGGGAGCAGGACGATGGCTGATCTCCTGATCTGGATGGTCGCGGCTCTGGGCGCGGTCGGGGGTGTGGTGCTCGGCCGACTCTGGGGCCGAGTGGAAGGGGAACGTGCAGGCAAACGGGAGGCGGAACGCGATGCGATCGAAGACAAGAACAACCGTGTCGAGCGCGGGCGGGATGCGGTTCGTGATGGCCGCGGCGCTGGCGATCCCGCTGACCGGCTGCGCCGCAACGATGGGCGGTGGTGACGCCGGCTGCGCCTCCTACGCCGAGGCGCGGCTGGCCCGACCACCCGCCGAGACGGTCGGCGCCGTGCCGCCGGACTGGGCCGACTGGATCGCCGATCTCGACGACCGCATGACGGGAACCTGCCGATGAAATCCCTCTCGCCCGAGCTTCAGGCGCATCTCGACGAGGGCACGACGACGCTCGCCTGGTGCTGGCGGATCAAGCGTGCCGACGGCGTCACCTTCGGCTTCACCGACCACGACCGGACGCTCAGCTTCGACGGCACGGACTTCGAACCCGAGAGCGGGCTGACCGCTTCCGAGGTGCGCTCGGGCTCGGACCTGTCGGTCGATGCGCAGGACGCCGAAGGCGTACTGACTTCGGACCGGATCACCGAGACCGATATCCTCGATGGCAGGTGGGACAATGCGGCGGTCGAGGTCTGGCGCGTGAACTGGGCCGACACCACGCTGCGCGTTCTGATGCGGCGCGGAGCCATCGGCCAGATAAGGCGCGGGCGGCTCGCCTTCGTCGCGGAGGTGCGCTCGCTCGCCCATGTGCTGGGCCAGACGGTCGGGCGGACATTCCAGGCGTGTTGTGATGCTGCACTCGGCGATGCGCGCTGTGGCGTCGATCTGGAGGAACCGGCCTACAAGGGCGCAGGTGCTGTGGTCGACCTTTTGCGTGACCGCGCATTCACCGCCTCCGGTCTCGGCGGCTTCGAACTGAGCTGGTTCACCTTCGGCACAATCGAATGGACCTCCGGCGCGAACGCTGGGCGGCGCACCGAGGTGCTGGGCCATGACGTCACGGACGGCATCGCTGTTCTGACCCTGCTCGAGGCACCAGTGCGGGCCATCAGCGAGGGTGACGCCTTCACCATCCGCGCGGGCTGCGACAAGCGGATCGAGACCTGCGGCGCGAAATTCGCCAACACCGCCAGTTTCCGGGGCTTTCCGAATATCCCCGGCCAGGACGCCGTTCTGCGCTACGCCACCAAGGATGGCGGGCACGAGGGGTCCGTGCTGTGACGCAACCTCTCGCATCAGCCGACCCCGCGCGCGTCATCGCCATCGCGCGGTCATGGCTCGGCACGCCATATCATGATCAGGCCAGCCTGCGCGGCGTCGGCTGCGATTGCCTCGGGCTGGCGCGGGGCGTCTGGCGCGAGATCGTCGGCCCAGAGCCGTTCCCGATCCCGCCCTACAGCCGCGACTGGGGCGAGACCGGCCCGCGCGAGGTTCTGGCCGACGGCGCGCGGCGTATGATGCCGGAGATCGCCCCGGCCGATGCCGGTCCCGGTACGCTGGTCCTCTTTCGCATGGATAGCCGCGCCATAGCCAAGCATGTCGGGATCCTGACCGGCCCTGACACTTTCCTTCATGCCTATGAGCGGCTCGGCGTGATCGAGGAACCGCTCACGGCAGCCTGGCGGCGGCGCATCGCCTTCGCCTTCCTCTTCCCGCAACACTGAGGCCCCGACATGGCTACCCTCATTCTCGGCGCCGCCGGTGCCGCCATCGGCGGCTCGATCGGTGGCGCGATCCTCGGCGTCAGCGCAGCGACCATCGGCGGGTTCATCGGCTCCACAATCGGTTCGGTCGTCGACAGCTGGATCGTGTCCTCGCTCGCCCCGACGCAGCGGATCGAAGGGGCGCGGCTCGACAGCTTGCGCATCACGGCCTCGACCGAGGGGGCGGTGATCCCGCGGCTCTACGGCCGGATGCGGATCGGCGGCAACATCATCTGGGCGACCGACTTTCGCGAGGAGACGAAAACCACCACGCAGGGCGGCGGCAAGGGCGGCGGGGGCGGCAAGGTCAAGACCACCGAGTACCTGTACTACGCCTCCTTCGCCGTCGCTCTCTGTGAGGGGCCGATCACCGGCATCGGGCGCGTCTGGGCCGATGGCAAGCCGATGGACCTCTCCGGCGTCACCTGGCGCTGGTATCCGGGCGACGAGGCGCAGGCGGCCGATCCGTTCATCGCGGCGAAGATGGGCGCGGCCAACACGCCCGCTTATCGCGGCACGGCCTATGTCGTCTTCGAGGAACTGCCGCTGTCGAGCTACGGCAACCGCCTGCCGCAGCTTTCATTCGAGGTGTTCCGGCCGCTCGCCGATCCCGACACAGCCGAGGGGCTGACCCGCGCCGTCACCATGATCCCCGCCTCGGGCGAGTTCACATATGCCACGCAGACCATCCGCAAAACCTCCGGCGGTGCGACGCAGGCCGAGAACCTGAACGCGCTCTCGGACACCGCCGACATGGTGGTCGCACTTGACCGGCTGCAGGCCATGGCGCCGGCCGTCGAAAGCGTCAGCCTCGTCGTCGCCTGGTTCGGTGACGACCTGCGCGCGGGCTCCTGCAAGCTGCGCCCGGGCGTCGAGGTCCCGGCGAAATCCACGACGCCAGTCGGCTGGTCGGTCAATGGCGTCAGCCGGGCGAATGCCTTCCTCGTCAGCCGCGACGCCGAAGACCGCCCGGTATATGGCGGCACGCCCGCCGATTTCGCGGTGGTACAGGCCATCCGGGAGATGAAGGCGCGCGGGCTGCGCGTGACCTTCTATCCCTTCATCCTGATGGACGTCCCGCCCGGCAACGCGCTGCCGAATCCGTATTCCGACACCGCCGCCGAGACCGGTCAGCCCGCATTTCCCTGGCGCGGCCGGATCACCTGTTCGCCCGCGGCAGGCTACGCCGGGAGCGTGGACAAGACGACCACGGCGTCGAGCCAGGTCTCGGCGTTCTTCGGCAGCGCGGACCCTTCCGACTTCGCGATCTCGGGCGACAACGTCTCCTGGACCGGCCCGTCCGGCGACTGGGGTCTGCGCCGGATGATGCTGCACTACGCCCACCTCTGCGTGGTGGCGGGCGGAGTCGATGCCTTCCTGATCGGCTCGGAGATGCGCGGCCTGACCACCATCCGCTCGGGTGCCAGCAGCTATCCCGCCGTCACTGCGTTCAAGGCGCTCGCTGGCGATGTGCGCACCATCCTCGGAGCAGGCACGGAAATCGGCTATGCGGCCGACTGGTCTGAATACTTCGGCCACCACCCGAGCGACGGCAGCGGCGACGTCTATTTCCACCTCGACCCGCTCTGGTCGGACGCCAACATCGATTTCGTCGGCATCGACAACTACATGCCGCTCTCCGACTGGCGCGACGGGTTCGGGCACGCCGACGCGGCCGAGGGCTGGCCCGCGATCTACGACCGGGCCTATCTGCAGGGGAACATCGCGGGTGGCGAGGGCTTCGACTGGTTCTATGCATCGCCGGCGGATCGGTCGGCGCAGGTCCGGACGCCGATCACGGATGGCGCCGCGGGCAAGCCGTGGGTCTTCCGCTACAAGGATCTGCGCAGCTGGTGGGCGAACCCGCATTTCAACCGCCCGGGCGGGGTGGAGAGCGGCACGCCGACAGCATGGGTGCCGCAGTCCAAACCCATCCGCTTCACCGAACTCGGCTGCCCGGCCATCGACCGCGGCACCAATCAGCCCAACGTCTTCTTCGACCCAAAATCGTCGGAGAGTTTCACGCCGCATTTCTCGCGGGGCTGGCGCGACGACATGATCCAGCGCGCCTCTCTCGAGGCGACCTATCTCTTCTGGGGCGAGGCCACGAACAACCCGCTGTCCTCGGTCTACGGCGGCCGGATGGTCGATGTGCCGGAATGTGCAGCCTGGACCTGGGACGCGCGGCCCTATCCGTTCTTCCCCGAACTGACCGAGGTCTGGACCGATGGCCCCAACTGGCGGCTCGGCCACTGGCTGACCGGTCGTCTTGGAGCTGTCTCGCTCGCGGCGCTTGTCCGCCATCTCTGCCTTCGCGCCGGGCTGCCGGAGGATCGCATCGATGTCAGCGGCCTCTGGAGCGCGGTCGAGGGCTACGCCATCGGCGCGCTGGAAAGCCCTCGCGCCTCGATCACCACACTGGCGCGCCACTTCGGCTTCGACGCCGTCGAGACCGAGGGCGTGATCCGCTTCGTCATGCGTGGGCGTGCGGCGGTGGCAAGCGTCACCCCCGACGATCTGGTGGCCGCGCGCGAAGGCGACGTCCTCGAACTCACCCGCGGCCAGGAGACCGAACTGCCGCAGGCGCTGAAATGGCAAGTCGCGCGGGCGGATGAGGACTACGAGGCCGCGCAGGTCGAGGCACGCCGCATTACCGTCGACACGACGCGCATCGCCTCCGAAAGCTTCCCCATGGCCGTTCCGCCCGAGGAAGCGGAGCGCCGCTGTCGGCGCGCGCTGATGGAAGCCTGGACCGGTCGCGAGGGCGCAGCCTTCCGCCTGCCGCCCTCGCGGCTGGCACTCGACCCGGCCGATGTGCTGATGCTCGCCCATGACGGCCGATCCATCTCGCTGCGGCTCATCTCGATTGCCGATGCCGAAGCGCGCGGCATCGAGGCCGTACGTCAGGATCGGGAAGCCTACGATCTGCCGCCCGGCGCGCCGCGCCCCTCGGCACTGTCGCAGGCGGTCGTCTTCGGCGCGCCTGAAGCGGTCCTCTTCGACCTGCCGCAGCTGACCGAGGATCAGGCCGCGCATCGGCCGCTGGTCGCCGCCCATGCGGTTCCCTGGCCCGGCGAGATTGCGGTGTTCCGCAGCCCGTCGACGGACGGGTTTGAGTTGCTGACCACGTTCGGCAGGCGCGCGCGGATCGGGGCTCTAGTCTCCGACTTCTTCGCGGGGCCCACCTCGCGCTTCGACCTCGGCAACGCGCTGGTCGTCGATCTGCTGACCGGCACACTGGAGAGCGTCACGGACCTGACGCTGTTCGGCGGCGCGAACGCGCTCGCCATCGAGAGCGCGCCCGGTGCCTGGGAGATCGTGCAGGCAGGCGCGGCGGAACTGATCGCTCCTGGCCGGTATCTCCTGACGCGACTCCTGCGCGGCCAGCGCGGCACCGAGGGCGCCATGGGCAATCCGGCGCCTTCTGGTGCGCGGGTCGTGGTACTCGACGCAGCGTTGACATCGCTGCCGATCGCCGAGGCCGATCTCGGCATTCCATGGAACTGGCGCATCGGCCCCGCGAGCCGCCCGGTCAGCGACGAGACCTATGTGGCGCAGGCCTTCACGCCCGCAGGCGTGGGGCTTCGCCCGTTCTCCGTTGCCCATGTCGAGCAGCCATGGCGCAGGCCTCGCACGCCCGGCGATCTGACGATCCGCTGGACGCGCCGGTCCCGCGCGCTGGCGGCCGACAGCTGGGGCGGGCTGGAGGTGCTGCTGGCTGAGGAGCTTGAAGCCTACGAGGTCGAGATCCTCGACGGTGCCGCCGTGAAGCGCATGCTGAGCACGACCACGTCCAACGCGATCTACACCGCCGCCCACCAGACCGACGACTGGGGCGCGCTGCTCGGCCCCGGCGACACGCTCGACATCCGCATCTTCCAACTCTCTGCCCTCGTCGGGCGGGGCGCGCCGAAAACCGTCACGCTGACCTTCTGAGGGCCATCCCATGTCTGACGCCACGACCCATCTGCTGCTGCCCTATATCCTCGCGGCGCAGGCCCAGAAGCATGTCACCCATAACGAGGCGCTGCGGATCCTCGACGGTCTTGTCCAGCTTTCCGTCCTCGACCGGGACCTGACCGCGCCGCCAGCCAGCCCCGCCGATGGCGACCGCTATCTAGTCGCTTCGGGCGCGTCGGGAGACTGGGCGGGGTGGGATCTGAACATCGCCCTCTGGACCGACGGTGCCTGGCTGCGCCTTCCACCCCGCACCGGCTGGCGGACATGGGTCGAGGACGAGGCCGTGCTGCTCGTCTGGACCGGTGCCACCTGGGAGGTCGTGGGCGAGCCGAGCGACATCTCGGATGCGGTCTTCAGCCTCGTCAACGACGCCGATTCCACGAAGAAGGCGGTCTTCTCGCTCTCCGGTATCAGCACCGGCACGACCCGCAGCTACACGCTACCGAACACCTCGTCGGAACTGGCGATCCTCGCGGGCACCCAGACCTTCACCGGCAACAAGACCTTCTCGGGCGCGCTGACCGCGTCGGGCACCGTCACGGTCTCGGGGGTGACCGCAACCATCGGCACGGCGACGGGCACCGCCACCTACGGGATGGGCACGGGGGCGACGACCACCGGTCTCACCAAGACCGTAAACCTCGGCACCGGCGGCGCATCGGGGT
This sequence comes from Tropicibacter sp. S64, assembly GCF_049803835.1. Taxonomy (NCBI): domain Bacteria; kingdom Pseudomonadati; phylum Pseudomonadota; class Alphaproteobacteria; order Rhodobacterales; family Roseobacteraceae; genus Tropicibacter; species Tropicibacter sp. S64. Next base: position 290,785 of record NZ_JBNAGK010000004.1, read on the forward strand.
CGAACACAGTCGTCAACATCGGTTCCGCGACCTCGGGCGCGAACGGCACGACGGTCGTCAACACGCCGACCGTGACCTTCGCCAATGCCGTCACGCAGGTCGGCATGCCCCAGGCGAACCTGACCGCCCAGCTTCTGGGCCTCGGTGGGGCGACGGCCGACAGCTACAATCGGCTCTCGGTCAACACGCCCGCAGTGCTCCTGAACAACGCAGGCGCCGGGATCGAGGCGACGGTCAACAAGGCCGCGCCCGCCAATGATGCAAGCTTCGCCTTCAAGACCGGCTTTTCGGCCAGGGCGCTGATCGGGCTTCTGGGCAGCGACGATTTCAGCTTCAAGGTCAGCCCGGACGGATCGGCCTTCTACGAGGCGCTCCGGATCGACCGGACCAGCGGCCGGGTCGAGATGCCCGAGCCCGTGGTGCTCCCGGCGCTGAGCGCCGTTCCCACGCCGCCGCCGACCGGCAAGCTCGCCCTCTATGCCCGCGACCGCGCCGGGGCGGGATGGCTCGACGTCCAGCGCCCCTCCGGCCGGTTCTTCCCGTTGCAGCCGCATTTCGGGGTGAACCGGATCGCGACCTGGGCGCCGTCTACCGGCACGACCGTCAACACCAACGGCATGCCGCGTACGGCCGTCGGCACCGTGTCCACGCCGACGCTCGCCACCACCAACCTCTCGACCTCGATGCGCCGCTGGCGCGTGACCAGCGCCGCCACCGCAGATGCGGCCGCCGAGGAGCGCTCGGCGGGTTGGGTCTGCTGGCGCGGCAATGCGGATGGGCTGGGCGGCTTCACCTATGTGAACCGGCTCTCGCTCGTTACGCTACAGGCGACCGGCATGGGGTTCTTCGGCCTCTACGGATCGACCACAGCGCTGGCCACGACCCTGGCCCTTTCGGCCGTGGTGAACTGCATCGGCATCGGCTTCCAGCGCGGCACCCACACGAACTGGCAGTTGGTGCAGAACGATGCCTCCGGCTCGCCGACGCTCACCGATCTCGGGGCGAGTTTCCCGGTGGCGAGCACGACGAACGTCCTGACCCTCACGCTCCTCGCCGCCCCAAACAGCAGCGAGATCGGCGTCCGGGTCGTCGAGGAGGTCAGCGGGGCGGTGGTCGAGGTGATGCTCGACACCGACATCCCGGCCGCCACGCAACTCCTGAGCCCTCGCAACTTCATGAACAACGGCGCGACCGCTGCGGCGGTCGCCTATGATTTCTCGGGGGTGTATGTCGAGACGGATTACTGACCAATCATTCGGTTCTGTCCCACGTTCAAGGAGCGGAACGGAAGTCCAAGGTTCAGTCGCCAGAATCGCCGCGCCCAATTCTCACGCGCTATCGCCATCTTGCTACAGCCCATAGTGCCGATGACGGACGGCCACACGGACCCACCGGCGCGGTATCCCTCGACGGCAGATGACGACTTCGTCGCCAACCACGCGTCGTTCTGGCGCTATGGGCTGGGCCGACAACCCGAGAAAATTGCTTGCCGAAGCCATGCATCGAGTGCTGTATTGTCTAAACAGGGTACGGACGTGGGTCGACCACCTCGCAACGAAGAAAACGTACAGGGACATACTTCTTGATTTCAATCGAAGGGCTTCAGGCGAACGATCCAAGGCGGGTGTCCATAGAGGAAGCACTCGAACAATGGATCGCGGGCGCAGATGTTCATCTTGACGCAATTCCTGGCGGTTTTTCCGGTTCCGCAGTTTTTAAACTCGATGTCCGAAAGGCGCCAAAAGACACTATAAAAAGTGGTGTATATATCCTCAAGATTAGCGAAGCCCCCAAGTACCAGGATCAAAAGCCAGAAAAAAGTTCTCATGAAGTCGCCTACAACAGAGCGCCGGCGTTTTCTGAGGAACATATTCCACAACTAAGGTATAGTTACCGCTCTGAGCGGGATAGCCACTATGACGTAATGGTATTCGATATTGCAGGTCGTAGTTTGAATCGATACACGGCATCAGTGGGGAAACACGCCAACTTAATCTTCGATAACGCTGATGGAATTGTTAGTAATCTATTGTCCGCGTGGGCAGACGAAGAATTTCAACCCAGATCGAGTGCACATGAAGTGCTCAAGAATGCCTGCGGTTATCGCTCTGACCATACAAAAGCTTCGGAACTCCACGATTTCATAAATAGTTATTGTGGCGGCGAGATATTTCCGATGGCGGGCGAGATACTAGTCAATCCGCTTCACTTCCTCGATTTGCTTTCGCAGAATTACAAGGAGTCACTTTCTCCCCTTACTGGACTCAGTCATGGCGATCTCCATGGCGGAAACATTCTTTTTCATCGCTTCAATCCTGATTCCAATCCCTACTTTATCATTGATTTCGCGCTCTCATCAGAGAATTTGGTTGGATTTGATCTAGCATACCTCGAACTGTCATTTGCGCTATCAATCCTCGGCGCCAATGGGGCTTCACCACTCATCGCTGTCCTAAATGCGCTCGATCCGGACAATACGACCGCAGTCGTCCCACCCAATGCGATGTGGATTGAGAAGCTATTCACAAAACTTAGGCTGCCACTTGAAACGTTTCTATCAAGCCGCTTCCCGGCAAGACAAGATGACTTCGAGAAACAGATTCTTCTTTCACGTGTGGCCGCTGGCATCAACTGGGCCAATAAGCCAATTGATCGCTCGTTGAAGATTTCTGCCTTAGCTTACGCCGGTTGGGCGGCCCGTCGCTATCTGGAAGTGTTCCTAGATGAAGAATGGGCCCGTATATCACGCCTTGAACTAAGTGAGAGTGAGTCAAATTCATCTTCCGATGCACTGTGGCAGCAGTTGTTTCGCGAAGCCGGAAGTTTCACTCAGTCAAATGGCCTGTTTGTCCTTGTGACAGAAGGTCAGCACCCGGATCCTCACCTGAAAGCGCTTGGCCATCTGCCATGGTCAGCTGTCATAGACCTGGACCCAAATTCTGATGAAAACGGACTTTATCGGTATAGCTCTGACGTGTTGGCAGCGAAGCGCAGTCTTCATCTCTTTACCTCAAATATCCCTGAATTTGATCCCCGAAGGTCGACCGCATGGATGCTTGCGGCGGGGTGGTCGACAAGAAAGGAGTTCTTTCCAGACTTCCACAAGTGGCGATGGGATCGCTTGCCAATAGTTCGACAGCTTGTGAAGAAAATTGCAGAAAGAACAAACCCAACCCCAATATACTGTCTTATTCTCCCAGGCCTCACACTCGATAAAAATAATCCATCTTCAAGAATCGAAAGCATAATTCGAGACATCGATGAGGCAACGAGAGGTCGAGCAAAGATATTCGTGCTCGGTGGAAGGGCAATCAACGAGTCGGCGACAAACCTTTTCACGGTTCCGCTTTCGGTAGGAGATTTCGTAAGGCACGCCGCAAACACCTTTGGCACTACGGTTGAAGCGGAAGGATGCAAGATTCCAGGGCCGCCTGGTGAGTATCGGACTGTGCTGCCGGAGAAGATCCGAGCGTTCGAAGAGAACTTATCAGTACTACACTCAGAAGTTCTGAACTCCATTTTGTCAGACGCAGGCAATTCTTCTTTATCCGATTTCTGGCGTGGACGCCCCCCGACGTGGGAAGAAATCTCTGCGGATGTCGACATTAGGCGCGACACTAATGACTCCCTAATAAATGAATGTCAAAAGTGGCTTTCATCTCATCGAAATCATACCATCGTAGTTGAACATCAACCCGGCTCCGGCGCAACAACTTTGGCGATGCGAGTGGCTTGGGAACTTCATTATGAGCACCCAACCGCATACATTGAATCTTTTTCCCCTAGTCTTGGAGAGAGGATCAGGGAGCTATTTTTAATTTCTGAGCGACCAGTATTTGTTGTTGCCGATAGTTCCGTACTTACGGAAAGTAACCGCGAGGATGTTCAGAGATATTTGGCACAGAACAACTGTCGTGCAGTGTTGCTATATTTGCGGCGATCGTTCTTTCCATCTAAGAAACGATCTTTCGAGATCATAGAGAGCCTCACTCCGAGAGAGGTGAAAAAATTTAAGTCAACCTATATGTCACTGACGGAAGATTCTCGAAAAAGGGAGCAAATCTCAAAAGTATCGACCAATGAAACTCTGAAGAAGTATCGTTTGCCATTCTTCTACGGATTGATAGCGTTTGAGCGAGATTTCTTGGGGGTTGAGAATTATGTAGAACACCATATTGCCGGCGTCAGCCGAGATATTCGACGAGTGCTGGAGCACATCGCCGTGGTTACGATATTTTCGAACGGCACCATTCCAGAGAGCATAATATACTCGATTTCGGGTGTTGAACCGGATTCAAATCTGGAACTGAGGGATTTATTCGGTGATGGCGTCGCCAACCTTTTATTGAGCTATGGTGGTGGCGTTCGGATAATGCACCAAATACTGGCCGAAGAGGTTCTAGAGCACTTTCGTCTGGGCCTCCAGGATGATTGGCGTTTGGATCTGAAGTCCTACTCCATCGATCTGATATCTGACTTGGTCAAGGCCGCGGGATCCTCTGCCTGTGTGGACCTTTTTCGACAGTTGTTCATCGACCGGTCGGGTTCAACCGATGGCGTGGAGGACAGAGAGGACTTCGCCCCGATCATTGAAAACCTTGATGCTATCGACGTCTCGCTCGGGCATTCTGTTCTACAGCACTTGTGCGACAACTGTCCAGACGAGTCACATTTTTGGAGCCACCTAGGGCGGCATCAAGTGTATCGCATGCGCCGTGACTTCGAAAAAGCAGAGGAGTACCTTCACCGTGCGATTTCACTCAGTAGCAATGATGCAGTTCACTACCATACGCTTGGTCTGGTTATCCGTTCGCGTCTGCGGCATAGCCTTAAGTCTCTACCAAGAGTTAGCTCGTTGGATGATGTCTTTCAGGCGTTGGACCCACTTTATTCGGAAGCTGAGAGTGCATTCCAAGAGGCGCGGAGGCTTAGTCCGGATAACGTCTATGGCTACATAACAAACATCCAGTTGATTACCGCTTCAATTGCGCGTCTCAAGGCGGCGGCGGCGGTTGAATCGGTATCCATGATCTCCTCTGAGTCTTCAGAGGTGGCTCTGTGGTTAGAAGAGAAATTGTCAGAGGCAGAGGAGTTGTTGCGCGGCGCTACAAATCTCTACTCTACGCTTGAGCCCACAAATGACTACCTTGTTGAATGCGAAGCTGAGCTCGACCGCCTCTACGGAGACCTTGATGGTGTGGTCGAGAGATGGGAGTTGGCCAACGCAAGTGGAAAAGGCGCGAATACACGTTCAAGGAACGCCTTGGCGAATGCGTATCTTGTTCGTGGAGAGAGAAAATGGAGTAATCTTTCAGCTTCGGAGAAGAGGAGAATAGCTGACCTGTCGGCTACGAATTTGCGTGAGGCTGGCAGGCGGTCAGATGATTATTCACTTTGGTTTCATGCATTTTCGGGACTTCCTGAATTTGACTTCGACGAGGCAGTATCTCAAATAACATTGTGGTCAAGACGATTCCCTTCCTGGGAGGCGCATTATTTTCTTTATATTCTCCATTTTTTGTTGTGGTTTGGTCAAAGGACTAATGATCTTGATAACTATCGAGAGAGCCTTCGTCGATGCCAGGAATTGAGTTTTGCGAGAAAGTCGAGGTCGCCGGTTTGGTTTGGGCGAAGCGGTTCAGAGTGTCGCATCGTGTCGGAACTCGACTTAGGTGGGTGGGATAGGGGCCACAATTTTTTTGGAAATGAGGAGCCGCTAATAAGGATAAATGGAGTTATTGACAGTATAAATGGACCAACCTCCGGGACGATAGTCATAGATGGAAGGTTTTCGGTCTTCTTTTCGCCAGGAAGAGACTATGCCCAGTATCGAAGTCTGAACGAGCGCGTAAACTTCTACTTGGGTTTCAGTCCGACTGGTCCAAGAGCTTGGCGGATTGAGACCGGGTTCGTAGAAGGCGGCAATCGGTCGAAAGAACCCGTTGCGGCTGAAGGATCTGTATTGGTGGACCCCTCTGATGAGGAGGCATCAAGAGATACTCAATTGGAGGTAGTCAGCAAGCTCAATTTTGATCGGATCTTGCGTTTTGCTCTTGAGTTTTCACAAGCCAAGGCGAGATTAGGTGCGCGGGTTGAACTAGAGGGCCTTCTTGAGCGTCTGGATGCAGTTCATAGAACGGGTGCTTTGTTCAGTCAGTCGATTGATGTGGCAACCCTTTTGGACGGCCTCAAGGGCTACGGAATATCGAATTACAAGGGCCAAGATGGCAGGGTCATCCTGAATGTAAGTTTCGAGAATGCCGAAACTGATACTGTTTCTGTTGCGGTAAGCGAAAAGCGAATTTTTGGAAAGGTTACGCACGTTCCGGATGGAGAACGATATGGCTTCATTCAGGATAGGGACGATAACGAGTACTTTTTTCACTTCAGCTCAGTATTGCCGGCATTTCGCAGTGATATTCACGGGGAAGGTGAAATTGTCTCTTTTATTCCTGCGTTAGGTGAAAAGGGTCCGACGGCACAGGGCATAACGTTGCACAAGGAAACTGTTGTATCGTCAAGTGGTTGCATTTCTGAGGATCGTTTCTCAGACGCGTTTTGTGAATATGTCTTTGAGCGCATCGACGATTCCAGTAGCGATGCGATCGATTTGGGTCAGCTGATCGACGCGGTCAAATCAGAGTTTTTGGCAACGCGACCGCTTGAGCAGCTGCTTTCAACGAAGTCTCTGGGTTCATTCATAAATGGTATTGAGGGGATTGCGGTTTTTGGCCGGCCTCCGAACCTTTTGGTCGGAAGATCACACCATCCGTTTATCGGGCGTTTGCCCGCTGACGATGGTCGTGCCGATGCGGATCGGCCGGGGGTGAAGAGTGCCGAAGAGGGGAAGGTCGCTCTTAACAAGTCCAGTTTCAAGGCTTGGCTGTCGGGTGAACTCTCAGAGGAACCTGCTGCGTCGGAGGGGATGCCGTTCACCTCCCTGGGTGCTCGGGCGAAGGCGCACTTCGTTGTGAAGGGAAAAGTCCCGCAATCGCTCGGTTTCACTAGCTATGCCGAAATGATATCCGCTTTGGGAGGCTTCCGGATAGAGGGCCCTGACCATCAACAGCGCGTGTTTCGTGCCGATGCGGATAGTTCAATAACGACCGATTTTAACTAGGTAATTTTCTGACTACTATGTCAGATCCAATATTAACCAAATTAATACAGCGACAGATATGATTGCCATCAACCATGAAAGAGTGCTCCAGATACTGTGAATCTTTAATCCTTCAACTAGACGGTAACGGTCCTTCCCGCGATCTATTTCATCGGCCTTGTTCATTAATTCCTCGAGGCTCGGGATTCCGAATTCTTTGTCAATTTCGGACCGAAGAACCCTATATCTCTCATAGCGCCTCTTGAATGCGAGATAGAACTTGAGTGATGTCACGGAAACGAATAGATTCAATACTGTCGCGATGCCGGCCAGCAGGACATCAAAGCTCGTTGTGCTCACGTCGGAATATATTGCGGCAAGGATTGCGCCCGTAGCGACAAAGCTTAAACCGAGAAGGCGTTCACGTTGGTTCTCGTAGCGCCGCGCCTCTTCGTGCTCGATCTTGGCAAATTCTAATAGTATATCGCTTCTATTCATGTGCATGGCCCATCTCGTTGATATGCGCTATGTGTTTACGTCACGTGACTTTCATAAAAAGTTGGGGCGTGAGTCCAACATATCTTTTCAAGGCGTGGATTCCCTCCATCCTGATTTTCTCTTGCGTTCGACGATTGCCCGTACGGCATTGCCCTTTATGTAGCGAATGAAGTTCAGATAATCGGTTGTCACGTGTGAGATGCCCGACGCACGACCGACGGTAGACACTCTAGTTTGAACGCACAAGTCGTCTGTCAGAAGAGCTCGGTGCCACTGTCGCTCGCCTCAGAGCCAGAGAAGGTTCGACGTCAGACCCATCCCCTCCGCCACTTGCCCCAGCGAAAGCGTTCTCCCCATCCGGCTGCGGCCGGATTTTTCCGTTGTTTTCGAGGGTTATGCGGGACGGGCAGTTAACCGGCCCCGGTGCCAAGAGCCTCGGAAGCAGTCTCTCAGGGCCAATATTCTCCGGACCCATTAACCGCGCGCGGTTCGGTTCAGAGTGCCATGCTACTGAAATCATTAGGCTTAGAGTGGGGGCGCACTGGGCGGGGTTCGCAGTTCCGTTCGCCAAGCCACTGGAACCCGGATCGAACGATCAGCGAACGGCCCTAGGCCGCCTGCGCGAAGCCACCGTTCACGGCCTGCTGCCACACATGGGCGTAGACGCTTGCCGCAAGCGCTTTCTTTTCATCGGGCGTGAACGGGGGTGACGGTAGACTTGCGAAGACCTCGTCCAAGATGAAGACCTCGACGTCTGCCTTGGTCTGTTCCTTCTCCCAGAAGCGATCGAGTTCGGCCAAGCGCGTCTTTATGGAGGCCAGGAGGTCGCGACTCGCCTGCTTCACCCGCTCACGAGACGTCTTGTCCAGGTTATCCTTGAGCAGCAGGTCGAAGAGCGCGAGTTCATCCTCGCCAAGCCCCTCCTTCGTTGCGCGCTTCTGTTCCTCGTCCAGACTGTTCACGAGCTCGACCAGTCGACGGAAGGTCTCCTCGATGGTGGTTCGGTCTTTCTCGCGATTGTAGTCGGCGATGATCGCCTCGTACTTCACCTGATAGTCCATCCTTGCGGGATTGCGCGCCAGCATCTCGGCGAGTTTCTGTTCGACGATGTCTCGGATGTCCTGAAGTGCGGTCGCTTTGCGTCTGACCTTCTTTGCGAATTCATCGCGCAGCTTCTCAAGATCGATCTGACTGAGGTCGAAGGTCAGTCCCTCGGCTTGGTCGTCTCCTGGGGCCTGCGTCCGGATGGCCTCGTTGACGATCCGGTGCAACTCCTTCAACAGCTCTGTCACGTCAGCCGTGTCGCGCCGCTCGGTCAGCTTCTTGTAGATTGCTTCGATGTTGTCGTGTCGTTCGGCGTATGCCCAGGCGCTGGGCTCCATCAGCAGCGCCTTGAAGCGGATGAACACCTGCCGTGCGAGAATCTCGAAGCGCCGCTTGGCCTCGTCCGTCGAATAGACGGCTTCCACGGCGTCCTTCAAACCCTTGATGCGCACAAAGCCCTTCGAACCGAGCAGCACGCTTGGATCGAAACCGATGCCGCGCAAATGCGCCTCGGTCGCCTCGATAGCTTCGAGCAGGGCCTGCACCCTTTCCTCGATGGGGGCGATGATCTCTTCTCCGCCTGTGCCATCATCGCCCAGCGCGTACTGAGCCAGCGCGGCTCGCAGGCTGGCCAGCATCCCATTGTAGTCGACAATCAGGCCGAAGTCCTTGCCAGGATACACCCTGTTCGCGCGCGCTATGGCCTGCATCAGCGTGTGCGCCTTCATCGGCTTGTCGATATAGAGCGTCGACAGACATTCCACGTCGAAGCCGGTCAGCCACATCGCACAGACGATTGCGACGCGGAACGGGTGCTTGGGGTTCTTGAAGGCCGTTTCGACATCGATGCGCTCGCCATTCCCGGTATCGAAGCCCTGCTTCATCAGGGCACGGTGCGGGATGATGTCGAACCCCCATTTCTTGAAGTCCGCGACCTCGTTCTGCGCTTCGCTGATAATAATCTCGACGATGGTTTCCTCGAGCCACGTTGCCTGCGCATCCAATTCTTGCGCCTCCTCCGCGAGTACAGCGCGCAAGGATTCATCGGCCGTGGTATCCGCTTGGGTTTGCTTGGCATCCGCCGCCGCCCTGACTTCTGCGGCTTTCGCCCGCCATCGCGGGACGATCATCTGGTGCATCCGGGCGCAGGTGATCTTGTCGATGCAAACAAACAGAGATTTTCCGGATTCCCACCTCGTTGCGCAGTGATCCACGAAATCGGCTGCGATCTTGTCGAGCCGCTCATCGGCGGTGATGACCTCGTAGTCCTTCCCGAGCAGCTTATCGAGCAGCGCCGCCTGATCGGGGTCGAGTTCCGCCTCCTCGATCTTCTCGGCAATCCGTTCGTTCAGATCCGTCTTGGCGACACCCAGCTTCTCGCCCCGGTTCTCGTAGACCAGCTTGACGGTGGCCCCGTCCTCCTCGGACCGCTTGAAGTCGTAGCGCGAGACATATTCGCCGAAGATGCGCTTGGTAATCTCGTCCTGCTTGAACAGCGGCGTGCCGGTGAAGCCGATGAAGGCGGCATTGGGCAACGCAAGGCGCATGTTGCGGGCCAGCCGCCCTGCCTGCGTGCGGTGCGCCTCGTCCGAGATCACGATGATGTCGTCACGCTCGCTGTAGGGCTTCTTCGGGTCCACGTCCTTGTTGAACTTATGGATCAGGCTGAAGACGTACTGGTTGTTCTCCTTCAGGATCCGTTCCAGATCATCGCCGGAGGCCGCGCGAGGGGTATCGTTCCCGGCAATGCCGCAGCCCACGAAGGTCTTGTAGATCTGGCTGTCCAGATCGTTCCGGTCGGTCATCAGCAGGAAGGTGAAATTGCCCGGCACCTTGCGCCGCACCTTCTCGGCGAAGAAGGCCATGGAATAGGACTTGCCGCTGCCTTGGGTGTGCCAGAACACGCCCAGACGGCCGAGATCGGGGTGCGCCCGCTCGATTATGTCGACCGGTCCTTCGGGGATGAAGGACGGCAGCGCCGTTTCCGCCGTCACAAGCGCCCGCTCGCCTTTCCTGCGCTTCGCCGGCGCTTTTCGCTCCAGCGGCAACTCGACAACGCGGTGCCGCAGGCGTTCTCCGGGCGGGATGTCGGCCTTGATCGCCTCCTGCCGTGCAACCGAGGCCACGGCGCGGTTCACGCCCAGCACCTGATGGTTTCTCGCCACCACCTTGCGCGCGGCGCCCGCCTTGCTCTCGTCGAACAGGATGAAGTTCTCGACAAGATCGAGCAGTCTCTCATGCGCCAGCATGCCGTTCAGAAGGCGCTCCGCATCGACGCTGCCTTCATCCCCCTCGTCCAACCGCTTCCATTCGTTGAAATGCTCCCACGCGCTGGTGATCGAGCCGTAACGGGCGCGGTCGCCGTTCGACACGATAAGGAAGGCGTTGTGATGGAACGCATGGGCGATGACGTTTTCGTCCATGTAGTCGCGCAGGTTGCCGTCGAACCCCGCCCGGATGTTCTTGTAGACGGCCTTCAGCTCGATGAAGACCAGCGGCAGGCCGTTCACGAAGCAGACCAGATCGGCGCGGCGGTTGTAGTTGGGCGTCTGGATGCCTGTCAGCTTCAACTCGCGCACGGCGAGGAAGCGGTTGGCCCCGGGGGCGTTGTCGAAGTCGATCACCCTGGCGCGGGCGGATTTCTGGCGGCCCTGCGCATCGCGGTAGGTGACAGGCACGCCACTGCGCAGCATGCGGTAGAAGTCGCGGTTGTGCTGTACCATGGAGCGGCTGACGTCATAGACGGTCAGGGCGCGGATCGCGTCCTCGATGGCTGGTTCCGGCAAGTCGGGGTTGAGGCGGTGGAGGGCCCCGCGCAGGTCGCGGATCAGGACCGCCTCGGTCGTGTCCTTGCGTCCCAGCGTGCCGTCCGGCCCGAGCACCTCTTGGTTCCAAGCATAAACGTTTTCCCAGCCTAGCACCATTTCCAGGTGCTCGGCGAAGGTTGCCTGAACCAGTCTGTCCTCGCTGTTGATCCCCGTTACGGCCATCGAATGTCCTTCATGAAATCACACGCCACGCTCTTTCAAATACCGGCCGGTGCCCCCGATGATACCGTCGATCAGAGCGACGCAATGCGCGCAGAACTCCGGCGTCATGTAGAAAAGCCACGGTTTGCCCTCGCGCTTCGCCAAATCGAACCAGCCCTCCGGCCATTTCTCCAAGTCATCCGCGAAACTGGCGATCTTGACATCGGGCCATTCGAACCCGTTGTGGAACATGTTGTTTCGGTAGCGGAACAGCGCCTCTAGCGTGGTTTGTGTCTGCGGGGGTAGAAAGCGCGCAAGCCCCGTGGCGTCGGACAACTGGCCGATCCCCTGCAGCAGATCGCACCGTGCGCGCTTGGAGCCATGATAGACCTGCGGGTTCCAGACGTCGCGCGCCTTGAGCGCCAACCGCGGGTGATCGGTCGGGAGCGCGATCTTGTCCTTGAGCCCATCGAAAATGGCGGCGAACAGGGACTCTATGAACGGAGCGAGCATGCCGACAGCAGCCATGCTGTGCGCCGAGCTCTGAAATGTCATCTGCCAGAAACGCTGATCGCGAAGGAGTTCTAGGGCCGAGGCGTAGTCAGTATCCCAGCGCGGATCCGTATCAAGAATTTCGAATTGGTAGGCTTCGGCTTCCCTCGCTTCCTCATGGGAGCGGATGGTTCGCTTGATCGCATCCAATTGGGTTTTCAGCAGTGTCTGCCTGACCATTCCCTCAACTCGGACACCCTCTCCAATGAGTTCTGAGAACCGGCTCCAAGACTCACTGCCCTCATCTTCGGTTGGCGGAAGGAAGACGTCCTGCGTCACACTGCGATCTCCCCGTTCATCAGGCGCGGCAGGAGGAGGTCGCGCGCTTGGGCGAGCCTCTGGTTTTGCTGGTGGAGGATTATCAGCTGCTCGAAGGTGTTTGCGAGCGTGTCCTCGACCGGGGACATGAAAGCCCGATCGGGTAGCGGGACAAACACCCGATCCAAAGCGGAACGCCGGATGTGCTTCATCGTGGCTCCGACGGTCTGGTTCTCAAACGCGATTAGCGCTTCCCTGATGGCGCACATAAGGAAGGCGCGACTGACGCGCCCACGCGGGACGACATGAAAAAGGTGTTGGTTGAGCAGCGCCGGACCGCTCGTCCAGACATTCACCGCTAAGGTCCCCGACCATGAGAACAGAAGGTCGCCGTCCTTGAGATGGTACTTCTCGGGGACCATTTCACCGTCATTCCGAGGCGTCTTCTCAGTCACGCCTTGTTTCAACTCAGGAATCTTAACGATGGGCAAGCCGGTGTCGCCGAGATGCGCTGGCTTGAAGGCGAAACCGTTTATGAAGTCAGCCAGGTCGGAGAGCGCGAAACGCTCCCAGCCATTGGGGAGACCGTCGGTGATGGGGACGTGTTCGTGGCCGGGGAAGCGGAAGTGGACGAACCACTCGCGGTAGAGCAGCCGCGCCGCCTCCTCCAAAAACGCGATCCGTCGCCGGTTGTTCTCGATCAGGTCGTCGTAGGCGGAGAGTATGTCGGCGATCCGGCGTTGCTCCGAAACAGGCGGCACTTTGACCTTGATGGAGTAGATTCGCTTTGGCGCAGTGTGGCGAACTTTCGTTCCGGATGCAGTTGCTCGAATATGCCCTCGGACAATCGGCGTGTTGAACAGGCGGTAGAGGTAACCTTTGTCCAACTTCGCTTCGTCAAGGTTTTCGACGAGGCCAATTCGCTGATTGTGAAGATAGCTGCCGACCCCAGGAACAAGTGCGCTGCTGCCCAACAACCCCTCGCCCTGTTCCGTCATCGCGACGATCAGATCGTTAGCGGCCAAAATAAAGTCTTCAGGAGGTTCGACCGTGTAGAAACGATCCTTTCCAGGACGCGCTCGGAAGCCACCCGGCTCGTAAAAATTGCCTGGCGTCAGAACAACATGTTGCCCTTCGTCTCCGAAATACTCACTCTTGAATGCGAACCCATGCTTGATGGTGAACGCATCGCCAAGCTGGATTTCGCGCCAACTCACGCCCCCAACTCCTCGAAGTTGCGGGCGATCTTCGCCGCGAGGTCCGCGGCCTCTTCGTTCAGCCCCTGCAGGTCGATGTGGATCGACCGCAGCGCCTCCTCGAAATCGAAATCCTCGTCCACCTCCTCGGGTGCCACGCCGACATAGCGGCCGGGCGTCAGGCTGTGGTCATGCGCTGCGATCTCGGCCCGGCTGACCCGCTTCACCAGCCCCTCGACATCGCGCAGCACGGCATCGGGGAACCGCTCCTGCAGCCAGTCGGCCTGTTTCACGAAATACCGCGCCGTCCGCAGCGCCTCGACCGCCGCGGCCCGCGCGCCCTCCAGCGCCTTGCGGGCGCGCGTCACCTCGGCATTGGGCCAGAGGGCGTGGTCGCGGGCGTCCAGTTCCTTGATGGCGGTATCCACCACCCGTCCGGCCAGCTTGGCGGCCAGGTCGATCTGCTTGGTCAGGTCACGGCAGCGTTCAGACATGGGGTGCAGCCCGGTGCGCGCCGTGTGCAGCCCGGCATTGTCGCGCACGGCGCCCGCCCAGTCCGCCGCCCGTGCAACCACCTCGGCGTCGAACCCCGCGATATCCGCCGCCAGTGTTGTCCGCGCGCCGGTCAGTTCGCCCCAGGTCTCCGCCAGCGGATCCGGATCGCGCTTGTCGGTTACGAAGGGCTGCACCAGATCGATGAGCTTGCCGAGCACCTTGTCATAGTCGGCCAGCGGCTCCGCCGCTGCCTCGCCCTCGGCAATGGCCTGCGTCAGATAGCTTTCGACGAGTTTCAGGAAGCGGTTCGCCTGGCCGCGATAGAGCCAGACAATGGCGGCGATGTTCTTCTGCTGCTCTGGCGCAAAATCGTAGATGGCGCGCGACACCTTGCGGTAGATGTTGCGCGCATCCAGCATCAGGACCTGATCGGCGCGCTCGGGGTCACGCTCCTTCGCCCGGTCGAAGAACCACAACTGACAGGGCACGGTGCGCGTGTAGAAGAAGTTGCCGCGGATATCGATCATCACGTCGACGGCGCCGGTCTCGACCAGCTTCTGGCGCACCACCGCCTCGTCCCGCCCGGCGCTTGATGCCTGGCTGGACATCACGACCCCGGCGCGGCCGTTGTCGTTCAGGTAGCTGTAGAAGTAGGACATCCACAGGTAGTTGGCGTTCGAGACCTTCTTGGCCTTGTTCACGCCCGGCAGGCCGAAGGGCAGCCGCTTGTCACCCTTGACCTTGTCGGCGTCGACCTCGTCCACGTTGAAGGGTGGATTGGCCATGACGAAGTCGCTCTTGCCGACCAGTTCGTGCGGGTCCTTGTAGTAGGTGATCGCTTCGTTCCCCGCCCGTATCGTTCCCTGCAGGCCGTGAACAGCCAGGTTGATCTGGGCGAGCTTCGCGGTCGTCTCGTTCTTCTCGTGGCCGTAGAAGGTGACACGCTTCATCGTGTCCTGGCCCGCGTCCTCGATGAAGTGGCTGGACTGCACGAACATGCCGCCCGAGCCGCAGGCCGGATCGAAAACGATGCCGTGGTCTGGCTCGATCACGTTGACGATGGTCTGGACGATGGAGGGCGGGGTGAAGAATTCGCCGTTGTCGTGCGCGCCTTGCTTGGAGAACTCGGCGAGGAAGTATTCGTAGATGCGGCCGAAGACGTCGCCGGAGGCATTGCGCAGGGCCTCGGTGTCGAACTTGCGCATCATGCTTTCTAACAGGTCGTCGTCGAAGCGCTCGTAGTCCTTCGGCAACTGGCCCGCGAGCGGTGGGAAATGCTTCTCGACCTCCTCCATGGCGGCGGTGAGCGCGGAACCAAGCTGACCGCCCTTGGGCATGTCGAGGATCACGTCGTAACGGGCCGCCTCGGGCAGCAGCATCGCGCGGCGGCGGCGAAAGTCGGCGTCGACCAGCGGACGATCGGGCATCTTTCCGGCGGCCTTGTCGGCCTCGATCGCAGCGAGAGCAGCATAGTAGCGGTTCGTGGCTTGGCGCAGGAAAAGGAGCCCCATGATGGGCATGAAGTACTCGTTCGACGCGAGGCCTGAATTGGCCCGTAGGTCGTCGGCCATCTTCCAGAGGTCCGCGCCGAACTGTTCGATCCCGGTCAGGTGGTCTGCAATCATTCGCTCGTTTTCGTTACTGCGTTCTGTTCACCCGGACTTATACCAGGCTTATCCAGCGCCTTCAGCCGCTCGTATTCCTCGACTGCCAGCACGACGACAACGGGGCGTCCATGCTTCGCAACCGCGACAGGCTCGGCTCGGGCGATATCAATCAGCCGCCCGAAGCCGTACTTCGCGTCTTTCGCGGTCAGGATCTGCATCTGACTCTCCGCTCTTGCATGGCTTACTTTGGCCAAATTGGCTAAAAAGCACAAGCCATCCATCGAGTCGGGCGTGTTCACCAAGTGCTTGCGGAATTCAAAGTCGCAGCAATGCGCGCTGACTGTTCCAATCCATGGGAAACTGCGCCCGCAGCGACTCAAGCGTCAGGTCGGGCGGCTGTCTTCCCTCAAGGATGGCCTCGACAATCTCCGGTGAAAGCTGGGTAAGACGCAGGAGCCGGGTCAAGTAAGGGGCTGCGATGCGTTCGTGTGCTGCCAAGTCGGCAATGGTGGCGAACTCGCCCGAGTCGAGCAACCGCTGCCATCGAAATGCACGCGCTATGGCTTTGATCATGGTGTTGTCGAAACGCGCACGGGGGACCGACTCTCCAGAAGGCAGCTGCATCTCCTTCCGCCCGCCGCGCTTCACGATACGGAACGGGACATGGAGCGTCACCGTCTCGGGGATTGGAGTCCCTCGGGTCATGCGGCAGCCTCGATTCCGCCGGCCAGCATCTCGCGTGCGAGGCTGCCGAGGCCATCGACGCGCAGTCGCACGTTGAGCCCGTCCGTGCCGATGTCGACGCGTTCGACCAGCAGCGCAACGATGCGCGCCTGCTCGGCAGGGAACAGCTCGTCCCACAACGGGTCGAGCTGCTGCAGGGCCGCGCTGGCGTCTGCCTCAGTGATGTCGGCGGCGTGGGCGCGCGCCGCCTTCAAGGTCCCCGCCACGATCTCGGGCTGGCGGAACACGGCCCGCAGCTGGTCGATGACGGCCGCCTCGATCTCGCCGGCGGGCACACGGCCGACCGAGCACGATCCGGCGCCGTGTTTCAGCACCGTCTGGCTGACATAGTAACGATAGAGCCTCGCGCCCTTGCGGGTGTGCGTCGGCGAGAAAGCGGCGCCATCGGGCCCGAACAGCAGCCCTTTAAGCAGCGCGGGCGTCTCGGCGCGGGTGCGTGCGGCGCGCTTGCGGGGGCTTTCCTGCAGGATGGCGTGGACGCGGTCCCACGTTTCGCGGTCGATGATCGCGTTGTGCTCGCCGGGGTAGCATTCGCCCTTGTGCACGGCCTCCCCAATGAGGGCACGGTTGGACAGCAACCTGTAGAGGAACTTCTTGTCGATCCGGTTGCCCTTGGGCGTCCGGATGCCGCGTTTGGCCACCTCTCGCGCCAGTTCCGTGCAGGACCCGATTTCGAGGAAACGGGCGAAGATCCAGCGGACGTTTTCGGCGCGCTCCTCTTCGATGACCAGCTTCCGGTTCAGGGCGCGGTAGCCGTAGGGTGGCACCCCGCCCATCCACATGCCCTTCTTACGACTGGCGGCGACCTTGTCGCGTATGCGTTCGGCCGTGACCTCGCGCTCAAATTGGGCGAAACTGAGCAGGATGTTCAGCGTCAGCCGCCCCATGGAGGTGGTCGTGTTGAACGATTGGGTCACCGAGACGAAGGTCACGCCGTTGCGGTCGAACACCTCGACCAGCTTGGCGAAATCCGCCAGCGAGCGGCTGAGCCGGTCGATCTTGTAGACCACGACCACGTCGACCAGGCCGTCCTCGATATCCTCCAAAAGCCGTTTCAGGCCGGGGCGCTCCAACGTGCCGCCAGAAACGCCACCGTCGTCGTATTGATCGCGGACCAACACCCAGCCCTCGGAGCGCTGGCTGGCGATGTACGCCTCGCAGGCCTCGCGTTGCGCATGCAGGCTGTTGAACTCCTGCTCCAGCCCTTCCTCCGAGGATTTCCGGGTGTAGACAGCGCAGCGGAGTTTCCGAACGACCTTGGATTTGTCAGCAACCTTGGTCATACCCGCCCTCCCTGCCGCTTGAGTCCAAAGAAGACCAGCCCGTTCCAGCGCGTGCCAGTGATGGCCCGTGCGATCGCCGAGAGCGACTTGTAGGGCCGTCCGTGCCACTCGAAGCCGTCGGACATGACGGTCACAACGTACTCGACGCCCTGCCATTCACGCAGGAGGCGCGTGCCGGTGATCGGCATGGTATCCGCGCGGATACGGCTCATCTTGCGGTCGCCGCCGTCGAGGTCCTCACCCAGCCGTTCCAGCCGCCGGATGGTCTCGGGCTTCAGCCCGCCATAGGCCAGTTCCTGGATGCGGTAGGCCAGGCGGCTTTCCAGGTAGCGGCGGTTGAACGGCGGCGGCTCGCTGTCGAAGAGTTCGCGCCACTGGGTTTTCAGTTCCGGCGTCGGGGCGGTTTTCAACGCGGCGAGGCGCGCGGGGATCGTGTCGGTCATGCGGTTCTCCTTTTGTCGGTGGTTGCATGACCGCTCTGGTCGGGCGGGAAGTGAAGCGAACTTTCTCCATTTGAACCAGATACTTGGTCGCACTCCCGCATCTGGAGGCGGATCAAACCGAGAGCCAGCAAGCAGCACAGTTCGGCCCGGCGTTCGAGGGGTTTCATATGCGCCGGTGGGAGCGGGTTGGGCAATTTCATCGCAGTCTCCAGGTCGTTCTGAACTGGAAAAGCCGTGTTGGGAGGACAAATGGGACATGATGACTCGTGAATTTCCGACTTGATCCCGTGCCAAAGTGCGGATGGAAATGGTTTCGATTGGAGACGAACAATGGGTCGTTTGAAACTTGCCGGCGCACCGCAATTGTCGCGGATACTCAAGGAGGCTCCGTCTGATCAGATTCAAGGTTTCATGAACTCGAAGCAGGTATCTGGAATCCTCGACGGGACATCATTTTCTGAAGCTGAGGGTCCGGACACAATCCATGTCCGCCTATCCTCGTTGCCCAAAGACGATTTGTCGGT
The DNA here is from genome assembly GCF_049803835.1 of Tropicibacter sp. S64. Lineage (NCBI taxonomy): Bacteria > Pseudomonadati > Pseudomonadota > Alphaproteobacteria > Rhodobacterales > Roseobacteraceae > Tropicibacter > Tropicibacter sp. S64. The sequence goes on from NZ_JBNAGK010000004.1 coordinate 309,497, forward strand.
GATCGAGAAGCAGGCCGTTCGGATAGTCCAGGTTGCTGGGCAGCGCGCCGATGCGTTGCAATTGCGCTTCGCTGAAAGTCACAAATTTGACTGCCTCGAAGAACTGTCGGATCAACCCGGTCCATTGTTGCGGGCGCTTTGGACTTATCATGCCCGGCATGAATTGTTTGTCGCCACAGAACGGGCCATGCAGGTGAGGAGCTTTCGGGAAAACGATCGCGCTTTTCACACATTTGTCGTCCATTCGCCGCGGCCGCTGGAACTCGAAACACTCGACGAAAACCATTTCGCTTCAGACATTGCTGCTCGTCTTGACCTTCGTCACGGGTGTGTGGCCGAGGCAGTCGAACTGCCACCGCGCGAGGCATCTCCGCGTCAGATCATGATTGCAGTTACAGCCGCAGGTCCGCGGGAAAGTTCCAGAACCTTCGAACCCGACCAGTCTATCGGAACCATCCAGTACCGACCTGCAAATGAACTGATCCTCGTCTATTTTCCGGACGATGGTCGCATCGAGCTTTGTGGCAGACGATGGTCCGATCGAAAGATCGTTGCCGAAAGTTTCGCCCGTGAGATTCTGGGTGAAGACCTTTCCAACCGGCCACTTCGGCAGAGGCGATACGACCTATCCATGTTCCGGCGGGCTTTGAATTTTGAACCACCGGAAGACCTGCAGGACAGAATTCGGTCCGTGGAAGTCACCGAACTGCGTGTCGCGCTCGGTAGCTATGACCGCAAGGTGACCCTGACTGTTGCGCCCGGAGAAGACATCGAGCGCCTTCGGCGCGACATTTTCGGCTCTATCCGAAACCGTCACGGCAAAGGGTTCGTCTGTGACGTGGAACTATATCTTCGGGTTAATCTCTCTGGTTCGGCTGAACGGTCGCTACGCTTCAAGATCAGCAACAGCAACAGCAACAGTTGCACGCTACAATCGCAGACAGACCCGGATTTGCGGGCCGTTGGCTTCGAATTGCTGGAAGCCTGGGGTGTTGTCAAATCCTTCCGCGACGCCAGCCTCGGGGAACTTTCTGACCTTCTCCCCATTCTGATTGCACTACTCGATCATTCAAGTGACGATATCTCCGGACCGGAACTTGTTCAGATGCACTCGGATGTCGACCAATTGACGAGTACGAGATATTTGGGCCGGTGCCAAATCGTTGAAACGCTGATTATTGAAGATGATGAACTCGGAGACGTACTGGCAGACGTCTTGCCCGACTTTCGTGCCAAGTCGGCTGGTCTTTCTGTTTTCGGAGAACAACTGGAGCAAACCGTTGACTTGAATGAAGTATCCCGCTGGCGGATCAACCGAGATTATATCATCGAGACGCTCACGGATGCGTTGTCAGACCTGGGGATTTCCAAAGTTCCGAAATCGCTCAACGACAACGTATTCTTCCTTGGTCACATCACTTTGGGCGACCGAAGTCATCCGGTTTTCCTCGCCACACGGTTGGCTGAAGACAAGGCGTTCAAATCGGCGGACGACGTGATCCGCGCCGCCGCGGACCTTGCTGCCGGGTTCGTGCTTGTCCCCGGTACGGAGCCACTGAACCATCTTGGGTCACATGTGGTGGTCAGCCTGGAAAATATCATCCGTGACAGGGAGCGCCATCATTCTGCGCTCGAAGATGCATGGCGCCTGAACCGGATGGGAGCACGCGCTGCCAGTCTGGTGTCGTTCAAGATTTTTGGTCAAACCAAAGCCGAACTCATCCTGCCTGAGCGGCCTGTTTGGACCATCATCGGCGAAAAACAGATCAGGATCATCGAGCGTCTTTATCAGGCGCATTGCAGCGGAGAGCAGGTGGTCAAGACTGGCGAATTGCTGAAGTATTCTGGTGCAGCGCAATTGGGATCGACGTTCGGTGTAGAATGGAAGAGTCGGATTGTCGGAACCTACCTGGAGAACCCGAAACCCAGCTTTTGGAAGCTTGCCGTCCAGCCTCCATCTTGAAGTGATCTTGATCGCGGGATCGCCGATCTTGAAGTCGGTCTGCCAAATGAGTCGCCATCCAACGATGGAGGCCGACATGGCACGATACCTAAACACTTTTACTAAACAAGGCATTCTCGTCGAGCGCCAAAGATGGCGCGGGGGCGGCGGAGACTGGCGCTGCACCTGCTGCGGCAAGCTGCTTGGCCGTATCGAGAACGGCCGTATCCGCATTCTTGTTTCGCGGAGCCATCCGTACCTGGTCAGTGCGCCGGTGACGTCGGTGTGCCGCGGCTGCGGCGCGCTGAACGAGCTGACGCGGCTGCCGTGATCTGACGGGCGGTCGGTTTTCCGGCCGCCCCTTTTCCATTCCTTTCCAGAGGCGCGCGACGCCCGAACCCGGCCCGATGAGAGGCGCGAGATGCCCGGCCCCAGACCCGGCATCTCATGTCCTCGAACTGGTCCGCGCTCTACGCGCGCCTTGTCCGCTCGGTGAACCGGCATTCCCGTATGATGGCTTTCTCCGAACTTTTTCCAGCCGAACATCCCCCTTCTGGCTTCCGCGATCCGGCGCGCATGCTGGACTGGCTGCATGGCCGCTGCGGGGATCGGGACGCACGGAACGCCGTGCTGTCGCGATTGCTGGGGTACGCATCCGGCCGTGCCCACACCGACCTCGCTGTCGAACTGCTCATCCTCGCGCTTTGGCCCGGGCTCAGCGTCATCCGGCGCCGACTGCTGCCGTTTCGGGAGACCGCTGTTCTGGAGGCCGATCTGCTCGCGCAGGTCACGGTAACCATCCGCCAAGCACACCCGAGCCGCATCATTTCGGTCGCCGCCACGCTACTGCGCAATGTCGAGCGTGACCTGAGACGGGCGTACCGAAAAGAGGTGCCAGGCCTCACCAGGGCTGAACTGGCAACCGAGCTCACCCTGCGCGTCGCAACACCGGATGACGCGGAAGCCATCCTGAAGGCGGCACAGGCCGAGTTCGGTGCCGATGGTGTTCTCGTGGTCGCGGTGCATGTCGCCGGGTTCAGTCAAAAGGACGCCGGGGCGCGGCTGGGCCTGAGCCATGACGCCGCTCGCAAACGCTGTCAGCGCCTC
>NZ_JBNAGK010000005.1:0-82092 GCF_049803835.1 Tropicibacter sp. S64
ACCAGCGGCCTCACGCCGCCCATGGCGGACAGCCGCCCGCCGTGGTCTACTTCAACCAGATCGAAACCGACCAGCAGGGGCAGAGAGTAGCTTAAACCACCCCGGAAACTGGCCAAAAGATGGGGAGGAGCTCAGTCCTCGCAATACGTTCTTTCCAAGTGCCGCAGTATATCGGTTTCCTCCATACTCCTACGATACTTGAAGAACGTCGCTGAAGTTTCCCAATCTGCGCAAGTCTTCTTGTGCAACCCTCCGCCGTCTCGATAGTGCAAAGTAAAACGATACGGACAAGGCTCATATACGGCCAATTCTTCTTCCAGCATCGATAGCTGCTGGGCTTGTTTCTCGAATAAGCTTCGGTCGTGTTCCAACTCACTGTTAGTTAGTTTTTGCCAAGTTAAGGAAACTTGTTCTGGTCGTATCACAGCGAGTGAGTGCCCAGCGGCCAGTGCCTCATTTTCCGAGTCAACCAATGCACGTTGAACCAAGCTGCTTTTCTCGGACTGCCGCTGAACTCTGCCTTTGACATCAATTGTATCTTCGTGCACACGGCAGCTTTCTTTCCGTGTGTCATCCCGAGGAGTTTCGTATTGAAACTCGACGATATCCCACCTGCTGAAAGCTTTTTCGCCTGATAGCCTCCGGAACCGGATCGGGAACAAGCGCTTCCAAGTACCGTCTTCTTGCAATCCCGCGCAGCAAACAGTCTCTTGGTGAGACTTACTCGGCTGCGGCGAGGCTTTCACGAGGATGGTAACGCGGGATTTTCCGATCATTCACAAGGTACTTTTCGGGCCTATCAGCAACAAGGTGATAAATCTCAAAACCTTCGGCGGCAGCAGAATCCGCGATATAAGAGCGATGGCAAACATGTGCACAGCGCTCAAAACACAGTATGCAAGTTTTCTTCTTTTGCGCAACCTTCAGCAGATCACGGAACGCAGCCTGAGCGCCATCTCCATTGAAGTGATCCAAGAACACTTTCTCAAACGTGGCCATATCACCGCTCTTGGCAGCATCGCGTCCCGTCTTGGGGTCGCCGAGCTCTCTGTAATGAAGGTACTGGATTTCCCGATCTGCGAGCGCGTCGGATAGCCCACGTTTTGAAAGGCCTTTCTTTCTGGAGAGCGGAAGCTCTCTGACATCCGCAAGCACTTCGATGCCAACGTTCGACAGCGTGTCCAACAGTTGCGAGACGTCCGCGCCTTCGTATCCGATCATATAAAGGTCTGCCATTTTTCCGCCTCGTATGCTTTGCGACTAGAATCACATGCATGTACCTTGCCGCTCAAGTCCTTTCCCGCGTCTTGAGATCATGTGCGACTTATTGGCGTCATTTTGCCTATCGTTTTGCCTCATGCCACCCGGGGCTCCGCCCGTTCGTAGCTTGAAGGCTCCCCCGGAGCCTTCATTCGCCTCCGGCGAAACCGCTACTCACCCCTTCCCCCACCGCAAATCCGGCCGATACCCTCCCGGCACGATCAGCACCGGATCGTCCCGCCAAGGGTCGCGCCCCTGTTCCAGCATCTTCCGCTTCTTCGCCGTCTCCGCCTCGCCGCCGACGCCTTTTCCGTCGAGCAGCCGCTGCGTCTCCTCCGCCGCCTGCACCGCCTTCGCCCTCCGCCAGCGGTGATAGTCGCGCTCCATCTTCATCGCGTGGTTCGTCATGTCCTCGTCGAGGATCGATTCCAGCACCCGCAGTTGGTAAAACGGGATCACCGCACCGACGAATTTGCCATGCCGCGTCAGCCATAGGTGGCCGCCGAATTTCTCGACATATTGCATGGATTTCCCGGCCTCCTCACGAAAGCGTGAGACCGGCATCTTGCGAAAGAAGTACTTCATCTGTCTGGCTCGTGACCCGCGTGGCAAATCTGTACGAAACTCGGCCAGAATCGTACCAAAGCCCAAATCCGGGGCCCCAAGGGGCGATTTCGGAGGGGGCAATCTGTACGAAAAAAGCGTGGTTTTGTACTGACTTTCTGCGTCGAAGCCTGCGCGGGCCAGCATTCGAAGCGGTCAACGCACCGTTCGGTCGTGAAAAACCGCGCCCGGGGCACCCCCTGCGCGGTGTCGCAGCTGTTCGCCCCAAGCACCCTTAACCCTCCGGCGAGCGCGGTCATCTCCGGCGCGGTGAGCGTCGGAAGCTGCGCCCCGTCGGGCATGAGCCTCGACCACGCGCCTGAAATCGGGGGAATTAAGCCCCTTCATGGGCTGAGGAGGATCAGCAAACAATCCGGGGACTGCTTCCCCGTCTTGCATATCGAGGCCGTCCCGCGGTCACCTTGTCCAAACCGGAACGCTGGCACGGTCTGTCAGAAGAAAATATCTTCGACGTCGGCAAGCTCTCTCGGTGCAATGGGACGTCGTGCACCAGACAGTTGGTCGTGCAGCGTACGCTCGTCTTCCATGGTGTAGGAGTCGCGGATTTCGTCGAGGATTGCCAGCGCGGCCGGACTGACAGGCCCGGAAACCAAGGATTGCGCCCCCCGCGCCTTGCCCACGGGTCCGATCTGTCGGACCAGACGGGACAAGTGCTGCCGGATCGGCCCGAGACCGGCAGTCTTGCTGAGTTGGGTCGTGGACTGGGTCTGCGCCAGCGAGGTCATGATCTCTTCGCACTCGACCCGCATGGCTTCCAGCCCGGCGCTGGTCTGCGGATCGGTGGCCTGTGCTGTCGGTGCGGAGAACAGGATCGCGTTCAGTTCCTGAAGCTGAGCAGCCCGCACGATGTCCGTGCTCAGATTCCCGATGGCTCCGGTACTGTCCCGCAGGTGATTTGCCACCTGGGTCATGGCCGCGCCATCGGTGCCGATCTTGCTGGATACCAGCATGGCATTTACCCCGAGAAGGTGCATGCGAGGTTGGAGGTCACCCATGGCGCGCGTCGTTTCCGCCGTCTCCGCATAGGCCTCAGACAGGCTCTCCATCGCAGGTATGATGTGTGTGCGGCGCGCGTCGAGATCTTCGAGACCGGCCATCATGCGGTGCGCCAGCTGCGCGAGGTCGTGGAACACCGCCGTTTCCCGCTGACCCGCAAGAGCATTGATTTCCACGAAGGCAGTCTGACTGGCGGTCGCGATTCTGTCGAGATGGGGCCGGACGCCGTCCAGTCCCGATTTGAGGGCGTCGAAGGCGGCCTGCATCTGCCTCTCTGCCAATGTGGCAATGATCCTGCCGGTCTCGGGTTCCCGGCTCGCCGGATGGTCCAGCATCGCAACCACATGGTCCAGGCGTTGCCGCACCGCGTCGCCACACTGCAGTTGCAGGATGGCGGCTTGCATGGCCTCGTCGAGTGTTCGACACGCCTGGTGCGAGCGGAAGATCGCGCTCTGAAGGTTTGGCAGGCTCGCCAGCAAGTCCAGCAGTTTCGGCAGTTCGGCGCGTTCCTTGTTCAACCGGTGGGCGGCTTCGGTCATGCCCCGGATGCGTCCCGAAACTCCACCGAGTGCCGTTTCCGCACGTGCCAGATCCGCAGCCACTAGTTCTGCGGACTCCTGCGCCTCCGAAATGATGCTCTTGACCCGCGACGCGAACCCGGAAAGCGATTCCGCCCGATTGGCGAGATTCTCGCTCACAACCTTGGCATTCGTGGCGACCATGCTAGCCATGAGCATATTCTGCTTTTGTTGCCGGGTCATGCTGCGCAGGGCGAGTGCATTCTTCTCCAGACGATGGGCCACCTTGTCCAGAAATCCAAACTGGCCTGCGACCGCATCCAGATGTTGCGAGGCCGCGGCGATTGCGGTGTTCAGCCGGGTTCGGCCTTCCGAACCGACCGCCGCCGCAAGGCGTGACATCAACGCCTCGATCCCGTGCACATGCTCCTGTTGGGCAAAGAGCAAAAGGATCGCCGGTTCGAGCACCTGTTCGATGGACAGCGATGCGTGCTGGCATCGCCGCCGCAATTCGGCGCGATCTGTCCGTGGATCCCGGGTCATGCGGGGCGCACCCTGCTCGCAAACCGCGCGATTTCCGATGGCAGCTTGTCCAGCGGCACCTGGCGTTGGGCGCCGCCAAGACGCACGGCTTCACCGGGCATCCCCCAGACGACGGAGCTGGTCTGATCCTGCGCCAGAGTCTCGGCCCCGGCGGTCCTCATCTCGAGCAGGCCCCGTGCGCCATCATCTCCCATCCCGGTCATGATGATCCCGAGCGCAGCCGGCCCCGCCGCCACGGCGGCGGAGCGGAACAGCACATCGACGGAAGGCCGGTGCCGGGCCACGTAGGGGCCGTCGACGATGGAAATGGAATAGCCGGACCCCTGCCGCCGGAGCACTGTGTGGTGATTGCCGGGCGCGATATACACAACGCCGGGCCGTGGCTTGTCGCCGTCGGCGGCCTCGACGACCTTGACAGCGCAGGACTGGTCCAGCCGCCGGGCGAAGGCAGCGGTGAACCGTTCCGGCATATGCTGAACGATCACGACGGGAGGCCCGTCGGCAGGTAGGCGCATCAGCACGGAGGCCAGCGCCTCTGTCCCGCCGGTCGATGCGCCGATCACGACTAGCGACATCAGATTCGGTGGGTAGACGCGTGATTTGCCGGGTGGCGGCAGGATTTCGTCGGCAGTGAATTTCGGCCCCGGGCTGATGGGGGCCGGCTTTGTCCGCGTGGCCATGCGGGACTTGGCAGGCCCCCTCACCTGCGCGGCCGCCCGCACGGCATCGCACAGCAGCATCTGCGCCTCCTGCCGTTCCTGCACCGTCGACAATCTCGGCTTGGCGATCACTTCCGCGGCTCCGATTTCCAGCGCCTTCATCGCGGACTGCGAGCCGGCTTCGGTATGGCTCGAACAAATGACGACCGGAACCGGATGTTGCGCCATGATCTTTGCCAGGAAGGTCAGCCCGTCCATGCGGGGCAACTCAAGATCGAGCAGGATTACGTCGGGGAGTTCCGCGCGCATCTTGGCCGCGGCCTCGAACGGATCCCCGGCTGTACCCATGATCGCGATCCCGTCATCTTCAAGCAGCAGGCGGGAAAAGGCTTGCCTGGCCGACACACTGTCATCGACGATAAGGACTTTGATCTTGGGCATCAGGATTCTCCCTGCTTTTGGAACACGCCCGGCGCCACCTGGTGCAGTCCGCCATGGCGCACCGTCATGGATTCCGAGTGTCCCACGATCAGATATCCGCCGGGGCGAAGATGCGCCGCCGTGGCGCGGATGACGCTTGCCTGCACAGGAGGATCGAAATAGATCAGCACGTTGCGCAAGAATACGGCATCCAGACCCGTTTCTACGGGGTACGGGGTTTCCATCAGGTTGAGATTTCCGAACCGTACACGGGCCCGCAATTCCGGTACGATGCGTCCGACCGGACGGCCATTGCGCTCGCCCGTCATGATGTAACGCTCGCGCAGCTCCTGCGGCACCGGGCGCAATTCCTCCATAGGGTAGACAGCCAGCGTGGCGCGCTCCACGACTCCGTGGGAAATGTCGGTGCCCAGAATCGCCCAATCCAGTTCGGGACGGGTCAGGGCGATGCGGGCCATCAACATGGCGGCTGTCCAGGCCTCCGCACCGGTTGAAGACGCGGCGCTCCACAAGCGGAACCGCGTCTGACGTCCGCGTGCGGCCCGCGCGAGGGCATCGGGCACGATCCGGTTCATCAAAAAGTCGAAATGCGCAGGCTCGCGGAAGAAATCCGTCTTGTTGGTGGTCAGCAGGTCGATGATCGGCACTGTTTCCTGTTCGAGGCCGCCATCCTCGAACAGCCAATGAAGGTAGCTGCGGAAGTCCGCGGCTCCGGCAGCGAGAACGCGCCGGCGCAGCCGCGATTCGATCATGAGATCCTTGGTGGCGGGCAGCTTTATCCCGGTGACGTCGTGCACGAACCGGCGCAACATCACCCGATGGCTGTCGCCGGGCCTTTGCGGTGCCGCATACATCTCAGGCGGCAGCGCGCGCTCGGACCAGCGCTGCCAGGTCTTCCGCGAAGAGACCGTCAACGTCGATCACTGTGACGAACGACTCGTGGCGGCGACCTATCCCCGCAACCATGCGTTCGTTCCAGTGTACCAGGTCGGCCTCCCGCAACGGTCCCTTGTCGGTCCGGTCAAGTTCGGTGACTTCGGTCACGTGATCCACCCGCAGACCCACCGTACGCGGCTCGCCCTCGTGGCTGAGGGCGAGAACGATCAGCCGGGTGTCCGGGCAATCGTCGCGCGCCGGTTGGCCGAGCAGCAGACGAAAATCGACGACCGGCACGGAAACACCCCGCCGGTCGATCAACCCAAGCAGATAGTCCGGAGAACGGGGCAACGGAGCCGCGTCCTGCGCTTCAAGGATTTCCACCACCGGGGCAACCGGCAAGGCAAAGAGAGCTCCGCCAATGCCGAAGGTTACGAAGGTTCCCTGCATGATCGTACCTTTCCGTATTTCCCCGCTGTCCAGCCTCAGGCTGCACCACGCGATTTACGCGAGAATTGGGCGTCCAGCTCGTCTTCGGACACGCTCATGTCGAAGTCGAAGCCAACCGGATTGCGCGGCTTTGTTGCTGGTCGCCTGGCCTGCGCGGACGGACGGTGCGTCGGCATGTCCAGAACAGTATCACCGGTGCGGAAGAACGCGATGGCGCCGCGCAGGGTTTCGGCTTGCGCTGCAAGCTCTTCGGCTGTCGAGGACAATTCTTCGGACGCCGAGGTGTTTTCCTGCGTGACCTTGTCAAGCTGCTGGATCGCGGTGTTCACCTGTGCCGCGCCGGTAGCCAGCTCCTGGCTGGCATTGCTGATCTGGGTGACCAGTTGCGCCGTGCGTTCGATATCCGGAACCAGCCCGTCGAGCATGCGACCCGCATCCTCGGCGGATTTCACTGTCTTGGTCGACAGGCCGGAAATTTCGCCCGCAGCAGTCTGGCTGCGTTCCGCCAGTTTCCTGACTTCAGAGGCGACCACGGCAAAACCGCGACCATGTTCGCCGGCCCGGGCGGCCTCGACTGCCGCATTGAGTGCGAGCAGGTCCGTTTGACGGGCGATTTCCTGAACCACCATGATGCGCTCCGCGATGATCTTCATCGCGTCGACGGCCTCGGTCACCGCCTTGCCACTGGTGCGGGCGTCTTCTGCGGATTTCTGCGCCATGCGTTCCGTTTCGGTCGCGTTTTCGGCGGTTTGACGGATGTTCGCGGTCATTTGCTCCATCGAACTGGAGGCCTCCTCCGTAGAGGAGGCCTGTTCGGTCGCGCCTTGGCTCAGTTGCTCGGATGTCGACGCCATTTCGCCGGCTCCGGCCGCCACGTTGGTCGCGCCTGTTGTAACCTCGCCGACGACACCGCGGAGTTTCTCGACCATGGTGTTGAGATTTCGGATGAGGTCCGTGACTTCGTCGTTTCCGCGAAGGACCTCGGCCTGGCTGACATCCCCTTCCGCGACGCGACGGGCAAGCGCAATCCCGCGGTTCAGCCCGCGCGAAATGCTGATCACGATCCAGGAAGCCGAGATGATTCCAACGAGCAACATGGTGCCGATCAGTGCGATCATCAGGTTTCGGGATGACGCGTAGTTCTCGTTCGAGCGGGCATCAGCGGCTTCCAGACTGTCCTGATTCAGTCTGGACAGGGCTTCGAGGTCTGCGTCCATGCCGGTCCAAATGTCCTGACCTTCCCTGCTGACCAGGCGGTATGCGGCCAGAGTGTCACCGCTATCAGCGATATTGGAGGCGCGATCGTTAATGTCGGAAATCTTGGTCCAGGCTCCATCAATCTCGTCAAGCAACGTTTTGCCCTGCTGTTCGGCCAGCGCGTAGAGCTCATCGTAGGTCTTGCAGGCATCACGCCGCTGCGTTTCCAGTCGTTGGCGGACCAATGTGCGCTGCGTGTCGCTTTGGGCCAGCAGCAATTCACGGATGTCTCGTTGAATGCGCAGCTGCGCTGCGGCGAAATTCTCGGCGAGGCGCACCTTGACCGCTTCGTTCCGGGCAATACCGGTCAGATTGTCGCTCATCGTCCGGAGCGAGGACAGACCCGTGAACATGCCGCCCATGGCAAGGGCGATCAGGACGATGAAGACCCCCGCCAGTTTGAGTTTTATGGTCAGTCGCATGTCTTGGCCTCCGTTTCGGTGGGCTTGCCGGCAATGCCGGGTGTTTCGGTATGGCCGTGTTGGCCTGAAAGGTAATCCGCGAAGATGACCGGCAGGTCCGGGATCGTGACAAACCCATCGCCCCATCTGCCGACCGCGGACACGAAACGCGGAGGCCAGCGGGTACCGACCGGCGGAATGTCCTCCAGCGCGTCGAGTTCGATCCGGGTCACCGCGTAAACGCTGTCGGCGAGGATGCCTACGATGGTGTCCTGCCCGGCCAAGGGCAGTTCGAGCACAAGGATGCGCGGGTCCTCAGCCGCCACGTCACGCGGCATGCGCAGAGGCACCCGGAGATCGGCCAGGGGCACCACGGCACCGCGGACGTTGAGAAGACCCGACACGAATTCGTCAGCTCCAGGCACGCGGGTAATGCGGCTGGGCTCGAGAACCTCGCGCAATTGCGCCGTCGGGACGGCCAGCACCTCGTTGCTGAGTTCGAAGGTCACCAGTTCCCCGTCCGCGATACTTGTTTGGCGAAGAGTTTGCGTCATGCGGCCTCCTTGCCGGTTTCGACGACGGTGCGGCCACGGGTGACCAGTTGCGGCACGTCGAGAATCAACGCAACCGAGCCGTCCCCGAGGATCGTCGCCCCGGAAAAGATCTTGAGGCCCGCATGCAGCGGGGACAGTTGCTTGATGACCGTCTGGTTCGAGCCGATGATCCGGTCGACCACCAGCCCGACGCGGCCATCGCTGCTCGTGACGACGATGACTTTCTGGTGGGGATCGGGCGCATTCTCGCTTTGCAGAAGCGTGCGCAACCGCAGAACCGGAACCAGGTTCTCGCGAATGTCAAGGAAGGCGTTGCCGCTGCGAACCGCCGCGTGGGCTGCGGGCAGTTCGACGATTTCATCGACGGCTGCCAGCGGAATGACGAACCGTTCGCCGCCCACCTCGATCAACAGCCCGTCAATGATTGCCAGCGTCAGCGGCAGGCGCAGGGTAACCGTCGTGCCGTGACCCGGCTCGCTTGCGACCTCGAGAGAGCCGCGCAGTGCCTCGATCGTGCGGTGAACGACATCCATGCCGACGCCCCGACCCGACAGTTCGGTTACGGCCTCAGCGGTCGAAAAGCCGGGCTCGAAGATCAGACGGGCGATCTCTTCCTCGGGGACGTCGGCCGCCGCTGCAATCAGTCCACGTTCCACCGCGCGCTTCAGGATTGCGTCGCGATTCAGGCCGCGGCCGTCGTCGGCAAGCGAAATCAGCACCTCGGCGCCCGAATAGCGTGCGGACAGTCGGATCTGGCCCTTGGCCGCCTTGCCCATGGCGACGCGGTCCTCCTCCGCCTCCAGACCGTGATCCACAACGTTTCGAATGATGTGCATGAGCGGGTCGGTCAGCTGTTCGACCACCGTCTTGTCCAACTCGGTTTCTTCGCCTTCGGTGATGAATTCGATCGGTTTGCCCAACTTGGTGGTCAGGTCGTGCACGAGCCTGCGGAACCGCCCGGTGATGGCTCCGATGGGGGTCATGCGGATCGACATCGTTGTGTCGCGCATGGCGGTGGTCAGGCGCTGGATGTCTTCGGCTACCGTGACGAGGTTCGGGTCTCCCGAATTCGCCGCCAGTTCCAGGAGGCGGGCCTCGGCAATGACCAGTTCACCGACACGGTTCATCATGTCATCCAGCCTCTCCGCCGGGACCCGCATCAACTGACGCTGCGTGTCCGCGGTGCGGCCGGGTACAGGCGTGTCGACTGACTCCGGATCCGCTTCGTGCTGTGCCGGGGGAGAAGCGCACTCGAGTTCCAGCCGCAAACCGTCCTCGTGGAACAGGAAAACTGCCCGGATCTGATCCTCGCTGATCTTCGGGTCGATCTCGCCCTCCCAGCCAAGGTAAAGCCGCATCGGGTCCATCTCGGACAGGGGCGGCAGCTCGTCCAGAACAGGCCGGATGTTGGTAGCGCCCAGTTTGCGAAGCTCGTCGAGGATAAACTCGGGTTTGCCACCCAGATCGAGAGTCCGGGGGTCCATCCAGAACCGGAACCGCAGCGGCACGCGGGCGGGTTCGGTGCCAGCCGTCTGCAACATCTCGGCCAGACGGCCCAGGAGCGCGTCGCCCGGCGCGGTCCCGCCCCCGGCGAGAAGGGCCGCAACGTGATCGGATGCCTCGAGGCTAAGGCCGATCAACGCCGCGTCCAGTTTCACGGAGCCCGCCCGAACCTGTTCGAACGCCGTTTCGAAATCATGCAGGAAGCTGGCGATGTCGTCGCGGCCGAACATCGCGCCGGACCCTTTGAGGGTGTGCAGGTCCCGAAAGACCTTGTTGATGAGCTCCGCGTTCCGAGGCGCATCGCGCAGGGCCAGCAGACCCGCCTCGAGGCTTTCGACCAGGCCCTCGGCCTCAACCCTGAAGACGGTTTCTTCTTCCATCATGCGCCAACGATCCTGCCGACCACGGACAGCAGCTGTTGCTGGTTGAACGGTTTGATGATCCAACCGATCGCCCCTGCCGAGCGGGCTTTCTCCTTGACGGCAGCCTCGCTTTCCGTGGACAGGAACACCACCGGCACCCCCCGGTTCTCCGGTCTGGCCCGGAAAGCCCTGCAAAAGCTGATCCCGTCCATGCGCGGCATGTTCTGATCCGTGATGACCGCGTTGAAACTTGCCCTCTGGCTGGCATCGAGCGCGCTTTGGCCGTCTTCGGCCGTGTCTACCTGATAACCGGCGGCCTTCAGCGTGTTGGAAACCATGAGACGAACTGAAGTCGAGTCGTCCACGACAAGGATGCGATGGGCCATTTGATGTATCCTGTTGGCTTGAAATCAGTTCGAAAGGGGCATGACGGTGTCGAGAGCCAGTGCCGCCCAAAGCCGGGCGACCTCCGGATCGTCGAGGAGCGGCTTCGGAGGGGTCTGACCGGCACGCATGGCTGCCAGCAGCAGCTGAGCTCCGATTACATCTGCCGCGCCTGGCTCCGGCCAGATGGGAGGCTGCGACAGCAGTCCGTCCCTGACCTTTTCGATGTCGGATATCGTCAAATGGAGCGATTGCTCGATCTCTGACATTTCGGTCCCCACAGTTCCGGAAGCGATAGCGACTCTGTCATAGGGGATCGCATTAACGGTGACCTAACAGAGCTCTCAAATATACAGGTGCGCAGCTTGCATGCGGGCTGTCCGCCGGTGCTGAGGATCTCGAATCATGTCCGCGTGACCGGACCACAGTCCGGAGCAACCCTGCGCTGACTGCATTGGAGTGGCGTGTCAGAATCATCAAAGCCTGCGACGACAGAGACGGCGGTGACGGCGCCGACACGTGGTGCCATCATTATAAGACATGGGGTCTCATTTATCTTGGCAACGGCCCCGATGCGGCTGACCAAAGCCGCTATTGCTGTCAGGATGTCTCGCCTTGCGCCTGCCGCGGTTTGATGCCGCTCCTCTGATGGCATTTACTGCAGCAAAGAAAACGCACTATGGGCGAGACGAAAACGTATGAATTCCGCAAACATGCGGTGCGAATGGCACTGACCAGCAGGCCAAAACGGCGGCAGGTTGCGGATGATTTGGGCGTCGAGCCGTCGCCTCTGACCAATTGGGAGAAAGCGCTGCGCCACAGGGATTTGGTATCATCCGACGATCGCGCGCTTGCGCGGAAAACCGAACGGCTTTGACGTGAGAACCACATTCTCCAGAAGGAGCGAGACATCCACCAATTCCGTACAGGGCTGCAGCCCACCTGTCCGCGGTGGTCTTCTCCCCGGAATCCGGTTCGGTGACCCCCGACGACCGCCAGCAGAACGCGCTTAGGGTCATCACGGCGTTGGTTCAGCGCGGGACGAAGATCACCGGCGGCGCCGGCGACGTGATCGGCACCTTCGGCAGCGTCATCACGATCCAGCTCCTGCGCAAGGCTCTGGGCCACATCGGGGCACGGGCAAAACCGCCGGGACAACATGACACTACCGCAGGTTGACGACCCGACCGGCGGACCTTGCATGGCAGAGAGCGCCAAAGTGGCGATCTTCGATCAGTACCGCGACCGGCTGGACATCCGCACGCCGGGCTGGAAGCAGAAGGTCGGCACCCTGTCGGGCGGCAAAAGGCAGAAGATCGTCATCGGCAAATGGCTGCCCACGCACCCCGAGGGACTGATCGTGGCGGAACCGACGCGCGGCACGGACGTGGGCTCGAAATCCGAGATCCTCAAACTGCCGCGGGACCAAGTGGCGGCCGGGCGGCCTGACATATGGGCCGCCCCACCTGATCGCGCACCCGTCATCGTGCCCTGATCCGCGAATCCGGGGAAGACCCATAGGTCGAAATCTGCTACGCTCCGGTTTCGTCTGCGACAGGAAACAGGGGGACTAGAACGATGTCCGGAACCAAGGGGCACAGCGGTTGCCAGGCCGTTTGCTGGATTTTGAGCGGGATGGTGGGGGTCGGACTGGCTGTCGTGGCCGGTCCGTTCATCGGCGGACTGTTTGCGGCGGCGCTTGGCGTGATCGTCGTCATCGCCTGCGGCGCATTCCTGCAGCGGCATATCTGCGGGCTGGCGCTGGATGACTGGGGACCGTTCGAGGGACTCAAGGGTGTACCCGGTTGGGACGCCAACCCGCCATTTGATCCTCCCGCCCGACGACCGGAACCGACGCCGACCAAAGAGCCGGAACCGTCGGTTGGCATCTCGTCCACCCTGCTGGCCGGAGAAGAGGCGCTGGCGGCAACGAAAGGCAGTTGGCGCTACGAGGGATAGACCGCCTCACACCCGCTCGGCAGAGACCAACCCGGTCAGATGCGCGAGGTTCTTCAGCCCGATGCGCAGATGCGCCATCGGGCGGGCGTGAACCAGCTTCTTGTTCATGTAGGCTTCGAAGGTCAGGCGCTGCACGTCGATGTCATGACAGAGCGAGACGAACCGTTCGCGGCGGTCGTCGGAGCGGTAATAGGCGTTCTGCATGGAGGCCAGCACCCGGAACACCGTCTTGTGCTCCCGCATGAACAACCGGCGGGCCAGCCGCAGGTCGCGCACCCGGCCCGAGGCAAGGCAGGCCGCCGCCGCCGTTGCCGCCACGCGGCCCCCGACCATGGCGTAATAGATGCCTTCGCCTGAACTCGGCGCAACCACCCCCGCCGCATCCCCGGCCAGCACCACGTCGCGACCATTGTCCCAACGGTCCAGCGGTTTCAGGGGGATGGGTGCCCCCTCGCGCCGGAACGTCTCGCACTCCGCCATGCCGCTGGACTGCCGCAGCGCCGCGGTGGCCTGTTTCAGATCGACCGCCCGGACCATGGAGCCCATGCCGACACTGGCGTGCCTGCCGTGGGGGAAGACCCAGCCGTAGAAATCCGGCGAAATGCGCCCGTCGTAAACCACATCGCAGCGGTCCGGATCATATGCGCCCCCCGCAGGCGGCGCGGCGACGATCTCGTGGTAGGCCATGACATAGGGAATGGTATCGCCACCCGGCACCTCGGCCCGGGCGACACCGGAACGGGCCCCGTCGGCACCGATGATGAGCCGTGTGCTTAGTGGGGTCTCGTCACCTGTTGCCTTGTCGCGGTAGATCACCCGTCTCCCGCTTCGACCCCGCTCCACCCGCAGGAAGGTGCCGGTCAGCCGCGTGGCCCCGGCGCTTTCGGCGCGCTCCCGCAGGAAAGCATCGAAAACCTCCCGGTCCACCATGCCGACGAAACCGTTCTCGATGGGGATGTCCACCTTGCGCCCGGTCGGCGAGATCATCCGTGCGGTGGTGATCCGCGCCACCAGCAGATCATCGGGAATGGCGAAATCCGCGATCAGCCGGGGCGGGATGGCCCCGCCGCAGGGCTTGATCCGGCCTTCCCGGTCGAGCAGCGCGACCTTGTGCCCGGACCGTGCCAGATCCTCTGCGGCCGTCGCTCCGGACGGCCCTCCCCCGACAACGACAACATCAAACATCCGCATTGCTCACTCCCCCGCCACCATGACTGACTGCGGCGCGATGCGGCGTGCACCGATCACGCGCAGCGCCATCAGTCCGGCCAAACCGAACAATCCCGCCTCGGCAACGAAGACCACCCCGAAGGCGGTCGCATCCGCCGCCACCACATGTCGCATCAGATCGACCGAGGCCGCGCCGAGGAGGCCGCCGAATCCCGCCGCCAAAGCCTGCGCAGCGCCCCAGAGCCCCATGCGCGTGCCTTCCCTGCGGGCCTGCCCCTCTCCGGCCAGCGCCATCATCGCACCGATGGCAGCGACGGCGAACATGCCGTTGCAGAACCCGAGCACGACCACGGCAGGCGTCAGCGCTTGCGGCGCGGTGCCGCTGAGCGCGGGCAGGCCGGCAATCATCATCAACGCGGCCGCCGAACCAAGACATCCGGCCACGACCCAACCCCGCAGGCTGCCGATCCGAAGCCCGGTCGCCGCACTGCCCACCGTCAGCATGCCAAGGAACACGCCGCCATTCTGCGCCCCGCTGAGCGCGGTCGACTGGCCCGGCGTCAGGCCGAAGACCAGGCCGGCGTAGGGTTCGAGGATCAATTCCTGCATGAAATAGGCGACCATCGAGAGCAGCACGAAAATCGTGAAATGCCGCGCATCCGCATCGGCCCAGACCTCGCGCAGCCCGTCGCGGAACCTCTGGCGCGTATCCGGCACGGCGACCGGTGACAGGCGGCGTTCGATGCCGAAAACCGCCAGCACCGTCAACAGTACCGCCCCGAGGCAGACCAACGCCACGATCCGCAGCAGGAGCGCCGGACTGTACGGGTCCAGCATCGCGCCGACGACACCGGCGGTTACCGCAATCCCGGCGATCATCATCAGCCAGGTGATCGTCGCCGCCGCCGCCCTCCGGCGCGGTTCGGTGGCGCTGGCCAGCAAGGCAAGCAGCGAGGTGCCAGACGCGCCCACCCCCAGACCGATCAGGGCGTAGGACAAGACGGACAGGAGCAGCGCCCCGGTCGCATGGCCCGGAAACAACGCGACGCCGACCGCCGCTCCCATCGCGCCCAGCCCCAGCATCACCATTCCGCCGATGATCCAGCGCGTGCGGTGCCCTCCGGTATCCGACAGGAAGCCCCACTTCGGGCGGCTGATCTGGATGCCGTAGTGCAGCGCTACCAGAAAGCCGGGCAGCACCGCGGGCAAGGCCAGTTCCACCACCATCAGCCGGTTCAGCGTCGAGGTGGTCAGCACGACAATCGCGCCAAGCGCCATCTGCACCAACCCCAGCCGGACAATCGAAACCCATCCCAACGTCATGGCAGTCCTCCCATCGTCCGCAGGGCGAAAGCCGTGACCATCATCCCTGCGACATACATCGTGACCCCGGTGGCGTTGTACCACGGGGCCCTGTCCTTCGGATTGCGCAGCAGCACCTGCATGGCCTTCACCTGTCCGGCCAGCAGCACGGCCACCGCAAGCGCATGAAACGGACGGTCCCAGAGGGCGAGGCAGCCGATCACCGCCACCTGCGGCACTGCCATCACAATACAGGCCACCCGCGCCGCGCGGTCCGGACCGAGGGTGACGGGCAACGAGTTCACGCCCGTCAGGCGATCCCCGTGCAATGCCTTGAAATCGTTGAGGGTCATGATCCCGTGCGCGCCCAGCGCATAGAGCAGGCCCAGCGCGATCACCGGCCAGGACGGCAGGCCGCCACTCAGCACCGCCGCGCCGGTGAACCAGGGCAGGCCCTCATAACACAGTCCGACCAGTCCCGGCCCCCAGATCCCGGAGCGTTTCAGCCGCACCGGCTCGGCGGAATAGGCCCAGGCGGCCAAGATGCCCACAACCGTCGCGCCAAAGCCCCAAGGTCCGAGCAACGCACCGAAGGCCAGCGCAAGCGCGCTCATGGCCAGTGCGATCCACAGGCCCCAGTAACCGGGAACCTGCCCGGAAGGGATCGGGCGGTGGGGTTCGTTGATGGCGTCGACGTGCCGGTCGCACCAGTCGTTGGCGGCCTGGCTCATGGCGCAGACGATCGGCCCCGCCAGAACCATGCCCGCAAGGACCAGCCACGGCGCCTCGGCAAACGATTCCCCGGACGCCACAGCACCGCAGAGATAGGCCCAGACCGGCGGAAACCATGTGATCGGTTTCAGCAGGGTCAACACGGCACGGGGGCGCGGCGTGCGTCGGGCAGACTGTATGTCTAACGTGACACTCATGATGTCAATTAAACTATACAATCATCCTTGCGCATAGTGCTATTTTCGGGAAACCGCCGTGTGGCGGGTCAATCGCTGTCGGACTCTTCGATGAACCCATGCTTGCGCAGCTTCACGTAAAGGCTCTGGCGGGACAGGCCGAGCATCTCCGCCGTCGCGACCCGGTTGTTCCCGGTCAGTTGCAGCGCGGTTTCGATGCACATCTTCTCGACCACATCGGATGTTGCCGAGACCAGTTCCTTGAGGGAGGTGGTTCCGACAAGGTCCATCATGTGCTTCATCGCGTCTTCGCTGATGACCACCGGACCGCCCTCCGCGTCCAGCGCCTCTCGCCGGGTCACGTCGCGGATGATCATGCCGTAGCCCTGCACGCCGCTGCCCTGCCGCAGACGCACGGCGGAGATGTCCACCGTTGTGCGGGTACCCACCGGGCTGATCATATTGGTGCCATAGCTGCGCAGGCGCGTGTCCTGATCGGCGGCTTCGCAGATCAGCTTCAGGTCGATAGCGCCGCGGGTCAGGAAGTCGGCGAAAGGCCGGTCCCGCACGTTGCGCAGCTGTGCCGCGTCCACCATGATCAGGAAGGCCTCGTTGGCCTCGCGGATCACGCCCTTCGTATCGGTCATGACGATGGCATCGGTGCTCTTGGCAAAGAGCTCCCCCATGAACCAGGTGGCGGCATCTTCCTCGCCGCCGGCCTCATCGTCGATGATGCGGCAAATGATGACCAATTCGCTGGCGGCCCTGAAGTATCGCGGGAACAGGGTCAGGCTGCGGCCATTGCGCCGACAGATGACGGCAACGCCGCGCCCGGCTTCGCTTGCTGCAGCGGCCTGCAGCGCATCGCCCAGTTCCTCGCGGCGCCGGCCTTCGAAACACTGTGCGAACACCGTCCCGCTCAGCGATTGCGCCAGCGTACCCAGAAGGGTCGAGGCCGCGCCGTTCAATTCGCGAATACGGCCCTGCTTGGGGTCGATCAGCACCAACGGCGTTTCCGAAGTGTCGAGGACAACGCGGAAATAGGCCTCCTCGGCCCGCAGTTTCTGATAATCCCGCTCTCGCGCCAATTGCTCGCTGACGAGGCTGCGCTGCAGTTCTGCAATCGCCTGCATGTCGCGCCCGAGAAGCAGGAAACCCCCATCCGGCAGCTTGTGCACCGAATAGGCCACGGGAAAGTCCCAGGTCGCATTGTCGACGTGATTGAGTTCCATGCGGGCCGGAAGACCGCTCGTGTCCTCACGCAGCACCGCAATTCGATCCTGGAACTTCTGACGGCTTTCATCGGCGAGAAACCCGGCAAACGGCCGCCCGGCCCAATGGTCGAGGCACCCGAGCGATCCTGCAGCGGGATTGACGGCGATGGCAAGGATCGTCAGATCCGTATCAAGCGACAGCGTAATGTCCGCCGCATGCTCGATGAGATCGGGCAGAACGGATGTGTCCGGGAAATTCCCCGTCCTGAGCCAGGCCGAATTTTCACCTTGCCTTGTCAATACCATCTCCTCGGCGGGCCAGGGGTTCCCTAGCAGATCTCAGGAGAACCCACCCGAGTTGAAAGGGTTGCAAGACCGCAATAGGAAACTGCCTCACGCGCCGTCGTGACGGCATAGTCCGCTCCGCACCGCTGCGCAACATTATTTGCAACGCTGACGATCCGGCCACCGACGACGATGGGCGGTAGAACCTCGATCGTTTCCCTCAAAGCGGCGATCAGTTCCGACGCCTTGTCCAGCGACTCGGCTGTCGCGATCGACAGTCCGATCATCGAAAACGGTGCGGCATGGATCGCCGCGCGCAACTCTTGCGCGTTGAGGCCGATGGCCATATGGACCCAGACCCCGTGCCGCCGAAGCTGATCCGCCGCAGCAAAGCCGCCGAGGGAATGGGTCTCGAAACTGGGCACGATCATGAGCGCCGACTGCCCCAGCGGAATGGAGCGCGTCGGCCATCCCTGCCCGCCGATCCCGGCATGATCGCGGTACAGACGTTGCAGCCGCGCAGCACCGACGGTGACGCCGACAAAACTCGCGCTATCGTTGAGCCAGAATTCACCAAGACGCTGCGCCGCTTCCGGGATGTAGGATTGCAGGATATCGTCCTGACGGATGCCATTGGAAACCATGGCGCTGATGACGGACTGGTGCGACGTCTCGGATTCCGAGACCAGCGCATCACAGAGCCGCCCGATCCATTCGTCCCGTGTACGGGGCTGCTGGCGGTTGCGGTCAGACGCAACTTTCCGCACGGCAGACTCCACCAACAGCCGAAGGGACAAATCCCGACCCCGCCCATTGGTGTTTGATAGTGGTCGCGTAGACATCTCCATGCTCCCCTCCCTCGGACGCGATGGATGCGGTCCTTGCTTGGACCAGATAGCTGACCGGCTCGATCCGTCCAGCCTGCGCCCACCATGGACCAATGTCAATTTTTATTGACATTCAAAGTCAAGAGTATGTCGCAACGCCATGATGTCGTTCACAAAGAATTTTGAAATAGAAGCATTAATTCAATCATGCTTTTCCGAGGCGGCTCACGCGGCCGCAAGGACAACATGAAGAAGCTGACACCCCTGACGGTCAAAGTGTAAATTATAGTTGACAGTTCAGCGAGCCGCGCCTTAGCATTTCCGGTATACACAGCGAATGCGAGGGGCTCATGATGCCCGCTGCAACCCAGTCTCAACCCGGTTTCAGGCTCTATACGGAAGACCAACGCGCCCGCCGCGATGCCACCGTGTGGACCCTGGTCCAGGGCGTCCTCGCACCGCTGCAATTTGCGGTGTTCCTGGTGTCTCTGGGGCTTGTCCTGCGCTACCTGACCACGGGTCTGGGGTATGATGCGGCCACGCTGTCGATCCTGGTCAAGACCGCGTTTCTGTTGCTCATCATGGTCACTGGCGCGATCTGGGAAAAGGTGGTTTTCGGCCAGTACCTGTTCGCGCCAGCCTTCTTCTGGGAAGATGTGTTCAGCTTCGCGGTCATCGCACTTCACACGGCATACGTGTGGGCTCTCGTCACCGCAAGTCTTGCACCCGGCGCGTTGATGGCGCTGGCCCTGACGGCTTATCTCGCCTACGTCATCAACGCCGGGCAATTCCTGCTCAAGCTGCGCATGGCGCGGTTGCAGGCCGTGGCCGAGACATGACCGCCGCCGCCCCCATGTCCGGCTGCGCGGGTCAGCCGATCCTGCGGGAGCGCGGCCAGCACGAGGTCTTCTGCGGGCTGACAGGCATCCTCTGGCTGCACCGCAAGATGCAGGACGCCTTCTTCCTCGTGGTTGGCAGCCGCACCTGCGCCCACCTTCTGCAAAGCGCTGCCGGAGTGATGATTTTCGCCGAACCGCGCTTCGGCACGGCGATTCTCGAAGAATCGGATCTGGCGGGCATGGCCGATCTGCACGAGGAACTCGACCGCGAAGTCGCTCGGTTGCTGGCCCGTCGCGCCGACATCCGGCAGATCTTCCTTGTCGGCAGCTGCCCGTCCGAGGTCATAAAGCTCGACCTCTCCCGCGCCGCCGAGCGCCTGACCGCCCGTCACGCACCGCACGTCCGGGTGCTCAGCTACTCGGGTTCGGGCATCGAGACCACCTTTACCGAAGGCGAGGATGCCTGCCTTGCGGCCATGGTGCCGGTCCTGCCCGAAACCGACGCGCGGCAGTTGATCGTCGCCGGGGCGCTACCGGACGTGGCGGAGGACCAGATGCGCGGCCTGCTGGCCGATCTCGGCATCGGACCCGTGCATGTCCTGCCCGCCCCCCGAAGCGCGAGCGAACTGGCGGTCGGGCCGAATACCCTGTTTGCCCTGACCCAGCCTTTCCTCGGGGCCACCCATGCGGCCCTCGAACGACGGGGTGCGACACACATCCCGGCCCCCCTGCCGTTCGGAACGGAGGGCACGACTCTCTGGCTCAAGGCGATTGCCGACGCCTTCGGGATCAGTGCCGCGCGTCTCGACGCCGTGACCGCTGCCCCGCGAGACCGCGCCCGCCGCGCGGTGGCAAAGGCGGCAGAGACGCTCAACGGCAAGTCGGTCTTCTTTTTCCCTGACAGCCAGCTGGAGATCCCGCTGGCTCGCTTCCTCACCCGCGAGTGCGGCATGACTGCCCTGGAAGTTGGCACGCCCTACCTGCATCGCGGCATCCTCGGTCCCGATCTGGCCCTTCTGCCTGCGGACACGGTGCTTTCCGAAGGCCAGGACGTGGAGCGCCAGCTGGACCGCTGCCGGCGCCTGATGCCCGATCTGACGGTTTGCGGCCTTGGCCTTGCCAACCCGCTGGAAGCCGAGGGCCTGCGCAGCAAGTGGTCCATCGAACTGGTGTTCTCGCCCGTGCATTTCTACGAACAGGCCGGGGACCTCGCCGCGCTCTTCGCCCGTCCGCTCCGCCGCAAGGCAGCCCTGCGTCTGGAGGCGGCGGAATGAAGCTGTCGGTCTGGACATACGAAGGGCCACCGCATGTGGGTGCCATGCGCGTCGCCACCGCCATGAAAGGACTGCATTACGTCCTGCACGCGCCCCAGGGCGACACCTACGCGGACCTTCTGTTTACCATGATCGAGCGGCGCAACCACCGCCCGCCCGTCACCTACACCACCTTTCAGGCGCGCGACCTCGGCTCCGACACCGCGCAACTGTTCAAGACTGCCTGTCTCGAAGCCTACGACCGTTTCCAGCCCGAAGCGCTGATCGTCGGTGCGTCCTGCACCGCCGAACTGATCCAGGACGACCCCGGAGGCATTGCCGAGGCGATGGGCCTTCCGGTGCCGGTGATCGGGCTGGAACTGCCGAGCTACCAGCGCAAGGAAAACTTCGGTGCCGACGAGACCTTCTTTCAGATCGTCCGAACGCTGGCCCGCCCCTGCGACCGGACGGCGCGTCCCTCCTGCAACCTGATCGGGCCGACCGCGCTCGGCTTTCGCCACCGCGACGACATCACCGAATTGACCGCCCTGCTGACCGACATGGGGATCGACGTCACCGTGACCGCTCCCTACGGCGCCCGTCCCTCGGACATCGCCCGGCTGGGGGCGGCCTGGGTCAATGTACTGATGTACCCGGAAACCGGAGAGAGCGCCTGCCGCTGGATGGAGCGGGAACTCGGCCTGCCGTTCACCAGGACCGTGCCGATCGGCGTCGGCGCGACCCGGGATTTCGTCGAGGAGATCGCGTCACTGACCGGCGTCCCGCCGCATCTCGACACGGGCCGTCTGCGCCTGCCGTGGTATTCCGCCTCCGTCGACAGCACCTACCTCACCGGCAAGCGCGTCTTCCTGTTCGGCGATGGCACGCATGTCTGCGCCGCCGCCCGCATCGCCCGGGACGAGATGGGCTTCGAGGTTGTCGGCCTTGGCTGCTACAACCGCGAGATGGCGCGCCCCGTGCGGGCCCTGGCCCGGGATTACGGCGTCGAGGCGCTTGTCACCGACGATTATCTCGACGTCGAGACACGCATCGCGGACCTCGCCCCCGAACTGATCCTCGGCACGCAGATGGAGCGTCACATCGGCAAGCGCCTCGGCATCCCCTGCGCCGTGATCAGCGCGCCGGTGCATGTACAGGACTTCCCCGCCCGCTACTCGCCCCAGATGGGAATCGAGGGTGCCAACGTGATCTTCGACACCTGGGTGCATCCGCTGGTGATGGGGCTGGAGGAGCATCTCCTCGCCATGTTCCGCGAGGACTTCGAGTTTCACGACGCCGCCGGGCCGAGCCATCACGGCAGCCACGCCGCCCTCCTGGAACAGGCTCCGCCTGTCTCTGCCGAGGTCATCTGGCTCGACGAGGCGGAGCGCGAGTTGCGCAAGGTGCCGTTTTTCGTCCGGGGCAAGGCGCGGCGCAACACCGAGACCTATGCCACGGACCGAGGCCTGCGGGAGATCGGCGTCGACACGCTTTACGAAGCGAAGGCTCATTATGCGCGATGACGGCTTCATATCCCGAGGCCCCGCGCCCTATCGCATCGTCATCCTGACGCTGGATTCGCACGCCTGCGGCCCATGTGCCCGAGTCGCCACGCGCCTGGCCGCCGAGTTTCCGGGGCTGGAGCTGACGCTTCTCGCCGCCGCCGAATGGGGCGAGTGTCCCGAGCAACTGGAACGCGCCAAGGCAGAGATCGCACAGGGCGACATCGTCGTGACCAGCCTGTTGTTCCTCGAGGAGCATATCCGCGCCATCCTGCCCGCCCTCGCCGCACGCCGCGATCACTGCGATGCCATGGCGGGCATCATCGCCGATACGCAGATCGTCAGGCTGACCCGCATGGGCACGCTCGACATGGCCGCGCCCGAAAGCAGCACGATGCGGTTCCTCAAGACCCTGCGCGGCTCCGGCAAACCCTCGGTCGAGAACGGCGCGCGCAAGATGCGGATGCTGCGCCGACTGCCGAAGATTCTCAAGCTGATCCCGGGCAAGGCGCAGGACCTGCGCGCGTGGTTCCTGACCATGCAATACTGGCTCGGCGCGTCGGACGACAACATCGAGGCGATGGTCCGTTTCCTGATCTCGCGCTACTGCCGCCGACCGGAATGGCGTGGCATCGCGGCAGCGGCGCCGCAGAAATATCCGGACTGCGGCCTGTATCACCCGGACCTGCCGGAGCGGATCACCACCGATCCCCGCGACCTGCCGCAAACCGTCGACACAGGCACCGTGGGCCTTCTGATGATGCGCAGCTATGTCCTCTCCGGCGACACCGCGCATTATGACGCCGTCATCCGGACGCTGGAGGCAAGGGGGCTGCGGGTGCTGCCCGCCTTTGCCGGGGGGCTCGACGGCCGGCCGGCGATTGACGGGTTCTTCCGGGACGAAACCGGGACGAAGATCGACGCGCTGGTGTCCCTCACCGGTTTTTCCCTCGTCGGCGGTCCGGCCTACAACGACAACGCCGCCGCCATCGGGGTTCTGAAGGACCTCGACATTCCCTACATCGCCGCGCATCCGCTGGAGTTCCAGACGCTGGGCCAATGGGCCGCCTCGCCGCAGGGTCTCGGGCCGATCGAGACGACCATGCTCATCGCCCTGCCGGAACTCGATGGCGCGACCAATCCCATGGTCTTTGCCGGGCGGCATGGCGAGGATAGCTGCACGGGCTGCGCGCATCGCTGCACCGCCGGGGAGCAGCCGAGGGCCATGGCCCCCTGCCCCGACCGCATCGCGGCGCTGGCGGATCGCGTGGTCCGGCAGGTGGCTTTGCGCCGCTCGCAGGTCGCCGAGCGCCGGGTCGGCATCGTGATCTTCGGCTTTCCGCCGAACGCGGGCGCGGCGGGAACGGCGGCCTATCTCGACGTGTTCCAGTCGCTCTACAACACTCTTCACACCATGGCCGCCCGCGGCTACGATCTGACCCCGCCCGAGAGCGTCGAGGCGCTGCGCGAGGCCGTGCTCAAGGGCAATGCCGAACGTTACGGGCAGGAGGCCAACGTCGCCGCCCGGGTGGACAGCGACACCATTGTGGCGCAAACCCCGTGGCTGCGCGAGGTCGAGGCGCAATGGGGACCGGCCCCGGGCAAGGTCCAGTCGGACGGGCGAAGCGTGTTTGTCCTTGGAGCCCGGTTCGGCAAGGTCTTCGTCGGGTTGCAGCCCGCTTTCGGCTACGAGGGCGATCCGATGCGCCTGCTTTTCGAGGGCAGCTTTGCCCCGACCCATGCCTTCACACAGTTCTATCTTTATCTGCGTCAGACCTTCCGCGCCGATGTGCTGCTGCATTTCGGCATGCACGGCGCGCTGGAATTCATGCCCGGAAAGCAGACCGGCCCCGGCCCGGATTGCTGGCCCGACCGGCTGATCGGCGATCTGCCGAACGTCTACCTCTACGCGGCAAACAACCCCTCCGAGGCGACGCTGGCCAAGCGGCGCAGCGGCGCGGTGACGGTCTCGCACCTGACGCCGCCGCTGGCTTCGGCGGGGCTGTATCGCGGCCTTCTGGAACTCAAGGACAGCCTGACCCGCTGGCGGGCGATGCCCCTTGACGCGCCGGAGCGCCCGGAACTGGAAACCCTGATCGCGGAACAGGCCGAGGCGGTTGACCTTGGCGGTCACGCCCCGGACGCGCTCTGGCTGCGCCTTCTGGAAACCGAGGACGCGCTGATCCCTGACGGGCTGCACATCGTCGGCCAGCGCATGAGCGATGCCGCCCGCGCCGGTCTGCTGGACCTTCTGCCCGAAGGCCAGCGCGCCGACGCCGACCGCCTGCTGCAACAGGACAACGAACTCCCGGCCCTGATGCGGGCCCTCGAAGGCCGCTTCACCCCGCCCGTCCCCGGCGGCGACCTGATCCGCTCGCCCGACATCCTGCCCACCGGGCGCAACATCCATGCCTTCGACCCGTTCCGCATGCCCTCCGCCTTTGCCTGCCGTGAAGGCGCGAAACAGGCGCAACTGCTGCTCGACACCCACAGGACCCTGCCGCGCAGCGTGGCGCTTGTGCTCTGGGGGTCCGACAACATCAAGTCCGACGGCTGCGCCATCGCGCAGGCCCTTGCCCTGATCGGGGCGAAACCGCGTTTCGACAATTTCGGACGGCTGAGCGGCGCCGACCTTGTGCCGCTCAAGGACCTCGGCCGCCCCCGGATCGACGTCATCATGACCCTCTCGGGCATCTTCCGTGACCTGCTGCCGCTGCAAACGAAGCTGCTCGCGGACGCCGCGCTGCAAGCCGCCCGTGCGGACGAGCCTTTGCACCTCAACCACATCCGCGCCCATGCGCTCGCACATGCCGAGGCCATCGGCTGCGATCTCGACACAGCCGCGCTGCGCGTCTTCTCCAATGCCGAGGGCGCCTACGGCTCCAACGTCAACCAGATGGTGGATGCCTCGGTGTTTGGCGAAGAGGACGAACTCGCGGACGCCTATCAGGCCCGCAAGAGCTTTGCCTACGGCACGAACGGCAAGCCCGTGCAGCAGGCGGACCTGCTGCAACAGGCGCTGACCACGGTGGACCTCGCGTATCAGAACCTCGAGTCCGTGGAACTCGGTGTCACCACCGTCGACCATTACTTCGACACGCTTGGCGGGATTTCCCGGGCCGTGCGCCGCGCCCGGCGCGGGCAGGAGGCGGCGGTCTACATCTCCGACACCACGCGCGGCACCGGCAAGGTGCGCACCTTGTCCGATCAGGTGGCGCTGGAAACCCGCTCCCGCTCGCTCAACCCGAAGTTCCACGAGGCGCTCCTGCGCCACGGTGCCGAGGGCGTGCGGCAGATCGAGAGCCATGTGACCAATACACTCGGCTGGTCCGCCACCACCGGACAGGTGCAGCCCTGGGTTTATCAACGGCTGTCGGAGACCTTTGTGCTCGACCCGGCGATGCGCGAGCGGATCTCGAAACTCAATCCCGCCGCCTCCCTGCGCATGGCGAACCGCCTCATCGAAGCCTCCGCCCGCGCCTATTGGGCCCCGGACGCAGACACCCTCGCGGCGCTGCAAA
The DNA here is from genome assembly GCF_049803835.1 of Tropicibacter sp. S64. Classification (NCBI taxonomy): domain Bacteria; kingdom Pseudomonadati; phylum Pseudomonadota; class Alphaproteobacteria; order Rhodobacterales; family Roseobacteraceae; genus Tropicibacter; species Tropicibacter sp. S64. The sequence continues at coordinate 25,609 of NZ_JBNAGK010000005.1, forward strand.
ACGCCGCGATGGACATCGAAGACCGGCTCGAAGGAGTCGGCGAATGACACGCAACACCGAAAGGACAGGCCCGGCATGAGCCCCAGAGACGACATCCCACAACTGCGCGGACAGGATGGCGAAGGCTCTGTCCAGGTGCATCAGGACGCTGCGCTGAAGATCGAGGGCGCCAAGGTGTTCTCCGTCTATGGCAAGGGTGGCATCGGCAAGTCGACCACCTCCTCCAACCTCTCCGCCGCCTTTGCCAAGATGGGCAAGCGGGTGCTGCAGATCGGCTGCGATCCGAAGCACGACAGCACCTTCACCCTGACCGGGCGGCTGCAACCCACGGTGATCGACATCCTCAAGGAGGTCGATTTCCACCCCGAGGAACTGCGCCCCGAGGACTATGTCACGGAAGGCTGGGGAGGGGTGCGCTGTGTCGAGGCGGGCGGCCCGCCTGCGGGCACCGGCTGTGGCGGCTATGTGGTTGGCCAGACGGTCAAGCTTTTGAAACAGCATCACCTGCTGGAAGACACCGACGTGGTGATCTTCGACGTGCTGGGCGATGTGGTCTGCGGCGGCTTCGCCGCGCCGCTGCAACATGCCGACCGGGCGGTGATCGTCACCGCCAACGATTTCGACAGCATCTACGCGATGAACCGGATCATCGCCGCCGTTCAGGCCAAGTCCGCCAATTACAAGGTACGGCTGGCGGGTTGCGTCGCCAATCGCTCGAAGGACACCGACGAGGTGGACCGCTACTGCGCCAAGGTCGGCTTCAAGCGCATCGCGCATATGCCGGACGTCGACGCGATCCGCCGCTCGCGCTTGAAGAAGAAGACGCTGTTCGAGATGGACGGGGACGAAGACATCCTCGCCTGCCGGGCGGAATACCTGCGGCTGGCGCAAACGCTGCTTGCCGGAACCGATCCGCTGGCCCCCGCCCCGATGGAAGACCGCGACATCTTCGAGCTGCTGGGGTTCGATTGATGAGCAGGCTGTCACGATATCTCGCCGCAGTCCCGGGCTTGACCCGGGACCTCACCGCCCATCAGGTCAGGAGGCAGGATTGACCTACGCCCGCACCCTCGCCCGGGTCGAGACCTACTTCGATCAGACCGCCCATCGCACCTGGGAGCGGCTGACCAGCGACGCGCCGGTGAGCCGCATCCGCGAGACCGTGCGGCGCGGACGCGATGCGATGCGGGCGCAGCTGATCTCACGCCTGCCGCAGGATCTGCACGGCATGCGGGTTCTGGACGCGGGCTGCGGCACCGGACAACTCAGCGCCGACCTGGCGGCGCGGGGCGCGGAGGTGGTCGGCGTCGACGTCTCGCCCCGGTTGATCGACATCGCGCAGGCGCGGCTACCCGGGCACCTGTCGGGGCGGGTGACCTTCCGCGCCGGGGACATGCTGCACGCGGACATCGGCCCCGTCGATTTCACCATCGCCATGGACAGCCTGATCTATTACACGCGCCCCGATCTCGCCGACGCCCTGCACCGGCTTCAGGACCGCACCCGCCACGCGGTCGTCTTCACCCTCGCCCCGCGCACGCCGCTGCTGATGGCCATGTGGCGCGTCGGCAAGCTGTTCCCGCGTTCGGACCGCTCGCCGGTCATGGTCCCGCACGCCCATGCACCGCTGGCCCGCGCCTTGCAGGGCCGGGGCACGCTGACCGCGCTGGACCGCGTGACCTCCGGATTCTACATCTCCCAGGCGCTGGAGCTGCGGCCATGATCCTCGGCCGCCGTCATATCCGCCAGTTGGCCACGCGCTACCTGCCGTTTGCCGATGCGGCCAGCGAGGGCCTGCCGCTCGGCCAGCTGCTGCGGCTGTCGCTGTTTCAGGTCTCCGTCGGCATGGCGAGCGTCATGCTGCTTGGCACACTGAACCGCGTGATGATCGTCGAGCTGTCCGTGCCCGCCATCGTCGTGGCCCTGATGATCGCCTTGCCGGTGCTGATCGCACCGTTCCGGGCCTTGCTGGGCTTCCGCTCCGACACCCACCGCAGCGCGCTCGGCTGGAAGCGCATTCCCTACCTATGGTTCGGGTCGCTCTGGCAGATGGGCGGGCTGGCGGTGATGCCCTTCGCGCTGATCGTGCTGAGCGGCCAGCAGACCGTCGGCCCCGCTTGGGCGGGCGAGGTCCTTGCCGCGCTGGCGTTCCTCATGACCGGCCTCGGCCTGCACATGACCCAGACCGCCGGTCTGGCGCTTGCCTCCGACCGGGCCGACGACGACACCCGCCCGCGCGTCGTGGCGCTGCTCTATGTCATGCTGCTCCTTGGCATGGGGCTGTCCTCTGTCATCATCGGCTGGCTGCTGCGGGACTTTTCCGAGATCCGCCTGATCCGCGTGGTTCAGGGGGCCGCCGTCGCCGGGATCGCGCTGAACCTGATCGCCCTGTGGAAACAGGAGGCGCTACGTCCGATGAGCCGCGAGGAGCGCGAGACCCCGCGCCCGCGCTTCCGCGACGCATGGCGCGACCTGATGCAAGGCGGACAGGCGGGACGGCTGCTCGCCGTGGCCTTTGTCGGGACCATGGCGTTCAACATGCAGGATGTGTTGCTCGAACCCTACGGCGGCGAGATCCTCGGGCTTTCGGTTGGTGCCACCACGCTGCTCACCGCGCTCTGGGCCACCGGGGCACTGACCGGATTTGCCTTGGCCGGACGGCTGCTCGGCAAGGGGCAGGACCCCATGCGCCTCGCCGCTTATGGCGTCCTTGCCGGCGTCGCGGCGTTTTCCACGGTGATCTTCGCGGCCCCGATGCAGGCGGCACCGATCTTCTACGCCGGGGCCACGCTGATCGGGTTCGGCGGCGGGCTCTTCGCCGTCTCCACCCTGATCGCGGCCATGACCCTTCCCAGCCAGAGCACCGGCAGCGGCCTTGCCCTTGGCGCCTGGGGTGCGGCGCAGGCCACCGCCGCAGGCCTTGCCGTCGCGCTTGGCGGCGGGCTGCGTGACGGCGTCAACGTCCTGACCCGGTCCGGCGACTGGGGTGCGGCGCTCGCCACCCCCGCCACCGGCTATTCCTTCGTCTACCACCTCGAAATCGGCCTCTTGTTCCTGACCCTCGTTCTGCTCGGCCCGCTGACCCGGCGCAGGATGCCGCGCGGCGCGCCGCAGCGACTCGGGCTGGCCGATTTCCCAACATGACAGACCGTCCCTGAGAGGAGACCACCCCATGACACAGACATTCTTTGCACAGGTCGATCTTGCCAGCGTGGCGCTCTGGTTGTTCTGGATCTTCTTCGCCCTGCTGATCTTCTACATTCAGCGCGAGAACATGCGCGAAGGCTATCCGCTCGAAGACGATCATGGCAATCCGGCGGGCAATCAGGGCATGTTCCCGTTGCCTGACGACAAGACCTTCCGCCTGCCCTACGGGCGCGGCGTTGTCACCGTGCCGTCCGGTCAGAACCCGGAACGGGCGAACCTCGCCCTGTCGCGCGATCCGGCGGGCGGCGGCTTCCCGTTCACGCCGACCGGCGATCCGATGGCCGACGGCGTCGGCCCCGCCTCCTGGGCGGCGCGGCGCGACATGCCGGAACTCGACGGCAAGGGTCATCCGAAGATCGTGCCGATGGCGGGCAACACGCAATTCACCGTTTCCGCCGGACGCGACCCGCGCGGCCTGCCGGTTCAGGCCGGGGATGGGACCATCGTCGGAACCATCAGCGATATGTGGATCGACGAGCCGGAGCAGCTGGTGCGTTACCTGGAGATCAAGCTCGACGCCGCCCATGGCACAGGCACGCGGCTGGTGCCGCTGCCGATGGCGAAGATCAAGGCGGACCGGGTGAAGATCAAGGCGATCTTCGGCAAGCATTTCAACGGCGTGCCGCGCCATGCCTCGCCGCATCAGGTGACGCTGCTCGAGGAGGACAAGATCGCCGGCTACTACGCGGGCGGTCTGCTCTACGCCAGCGAGGCGCGTCTGGAGCCGCAGCTCGGCTGACCGCGCAAAGGGGGGAGAGACCATGAACCACGACGATTTCGCCACCGAGCCGGTCCGCGGCCTGCCGGAGCGCCCGCCCGAGGGGGAGCACATCCTCTGGCAGGGCCGCCCGGACGCCTGGGCTCTGTCGAAACAGGCACTGAGCCTGCCCTGGGTCATGGGATACTTTGCCGTGCTGGCGCTCTGGCGCTTTGGCGCGGTGGCCGATGCGCTGCCCTTCGGGGCGGCCCTTGCCGCCGCAAGCCCGTTCCTGATCCTCGGTGGCGCGGTCTGCGCGCTGCTTACCCTCGTCGGCTTCGTGCAGGCGCGGGCGACGGTCTACACCCTCACCAACCGCCGCGTGGCGATGCGCATCGGGGCGGCGCTGACGGTCACGCTGAACCTGCCGTTCAGCCAGATCCGCAATGCAGAGCTGGACCTGCGCGCGGATGGCACCGGGACGATTGCGTTCGACCTGATGGGCGAGACCCGCCTCTCCTACCTGGTCTGCTGGCCGCACGTCCGGCCTTGGCACATGCGCCGCACGGAGCCTGCGCTGCGCTGCATTCCGGATGCCGCCCGGGTCGCGCAAATCCTCTCCGACGCTGCGGAGGCCCGGGTGAGCACGCCACAGGTCGCCCGCACCGCCACCGCGCTGGCCGCCGAATAACCGGGAGAGAGCCATGACCAGCCAGACACAAAGCCACCTGCCCGACAAGGAAATGATCCCCCGCACCCTCGTGCGCGCGGTCGGGGCGCTGATGCTGACGGTGCTGGTGCTGGTCTCGCTGGCGCGGCTGACGGACCGCCCGCTGATCGCCACGCCACCGGACGATCCGGTGGTGGCCGAGCGGGAGCTCCGGCTCTCCGGCGACCTGTCCGGCGCCGCAACCGTGCGCGCGGCGAACGGAGACCTGATTGCCGACCTGACCCCGGAAGAGGGCGGCTTCGTCTCTGGCGTCTGGCGCGTCATCCTGCGCGAGCGCATCAAGGCCCGCGCCGCAGCGGACGGATCGGTGATCCTGCGCCGGGACGCGGGCGGACGGCTTTCCATTCACGACCCCAGCACCGGCTGGAGCGCCGACCTCATGGGGTTCGGCAAGGACAACGCCCGGGCCTTTGCCCGGCTTCTGACACAGTAGGGAGGAGACAATCATGGGATGGCTGACACGGGACATCGAACGCGCACCCTGCACGGTCGAGATTTCCCACAGGTTCGAAAGCCTGCACGCGCATCTGCGCTTCAACAACGGCGCGGTGATCTGGCCGGGTGACGAGGTGCAGGTCAAGGGCCCCGAGATCATGGCGCCCTTCGGCGAGATCGTCACCGAGGACCGCGAGGCGATCATCGTGCGGGCGTCGAAACTGGAACGGCTCTGGACCCGCCTCACCGGCGATTTCGAGGTCATGGAGCTCTGCGAATTCTCGTTCTCGGAGGAGGTCACGCTATGAACATGGCACTCAAGCACACCGCCGATGCCACCACCGTCGAAGAGGGGCTGGCGATCCAGGAAGAACAGGCGAAACTCGACAGTCAGTTCGCCACGAATGTCGCGATGCAGAACACGCTGCTGACGCCGCGCTTTTACACCACCGATTTCGACGAGCTCGACGCCATCGACGTCAGTTCCGTGCGCGGTGACTGGGACGCGCTGATTGCAGAGATGGAAAGCGACCCGAACAGGGGGCATTTTCGCAAGAACGAGGACTGGGATCACGTCGACTGGGACCGGATGGAGTCGAAGCTCAGGAAGGAGTTCATCGACTTCCTGATTTCCTCCTGCACCGCGGAATTCTCTGGCTGCGTGCTCTACAAGGAGATGAAGCGGCGCGGCGCAAACCGGGATGTCACCCAGCTGTTCCAGCTGATGGCCCGCGACGAGGCCCGCCACGCCGGGTTCATCAACGACGCCCTGCGTGAGGCGGGTGTTGCCGTCAACCTCGGCTTCCTGACGCAGAAGAAGAAGTACACCTACTTCCGGCCGAAGTTCATCTACTACGCCACCTATCTGTCGGAGAAGATCGGTTACGCCCGCTACATCACCATATTCCGCCATCTTCAGGCCAACCCGGACCATCGGTTCCACCCGATCTTCAAATGGTTCGAGGAATGGTGCAACGACGAGTTCCGCCATGGCGAGGCCTTCGCCCTGCTGATGAAGACCGACCCGAAGCTGACGGCGGGCGGCAATGTCTACTGGATCAAGTTTTTCCTCACGGCGGTCTATGCCACCATGTACGTCCGCGATCACCAGCGGCCCGCCTTCCACGAGGCGCTCGGGGTGGATACGGACTGGTACGGCCAGGAGGTGTTCCGCAAGACCTCCGAACTGTCGAAGCAGATCTTCCCGATCACCCTCGACATCGACCACCCGCGCTGGATGCCGGGGCTGAAGCGGTTGCAAAAGGCCAACGCCGATCTGGCCGCCGCGATGGAGCGCACCGGGCCTGCCGCTGTGGCCGCGCGTCTGTCGGCGCGGGCCCGGGCGGCCAGCGCCTTTGCCGGTCTCCTGACAATCCCGGCGGTGAAGCACCGGGTGCCCGCGAACACCCGGATGGAGCCGTGCTACTGATGCCCTGCCCCGCCGGATCGTCAAGCCATGAGGTCCCGGGTCAGGCCCGGGACTGCGGGCGGGCGGCATGATGGCCAGCCCGTGGATCGCCGCGCTTCTCGCGCTCTTTGCCTGGTGGTTCTCCACCGGGGTGATCCTCATGGTCGTCCGTCTGGCGGACCGTTTCGGCCCACGCGGGCGGCGCATCACGACGCTCTGCGGCCTGCCGCTGCTGGTCGCCGGAATCTTCGGCTACGAAGCCTCACTGAGCGCACACGGCACCGCTGCCGCCTATGCCGCCTTCGCCTCGGCGCTGGCGGTCTGGGGCTGGATCGAACTGTCCTTCCTGACCGGCGCAATCACCGGCCCGAACCACCACGACTGCCCGAAGGACGTGCCGGAATGGGAACGGTTCCTGCGGGCCTGGGGCACCGTCGCCTATCACGAGATGCTGCTCACCGCCGTGCTGATCCTGATGTGGCTCTACGGCGCAGGCGCGTTGAATACGGTCGGCCTCTGGACCTTCACGATCCTCTATTTCGCCCGCATTTCCGCCAAGCTGAACCTCTATTTCGGCGTACCCCGGATCAATGTCGAATTCCTGCCCCGCGCGCTGAGCCACCTTGCCAGCCATTTCCGCATTGCCGCGCTGAACTGGGTGTTCCCGGTTTCCGTCACCGCGCTCAGCTTTGCCACCGCCTGCTGGCTCGACCGGCTCGCCACCTCGGACGATCCGGCGGCCCGTATCGGCTTTGCCCTGGTCGCCTCGATCACCGCGCTGGCGCTGCTCGAACATTGGGTGATGGTCCTGCCCCTGCCCGATGCCAAACTCTGGCGCTGGATGCTGCCCGCGCCGAAACACCAAACCACGAGAAACAGAAGACGACCGGAGGGATTCCATGGACTTTGACGCGACATTCACCGCACAGCTGGACAACCTCAGGTCCGAGGGCAATTACCGTGTGTTCGCCGAACTCGAACGCCAGTGCGGCGCCTTCCCCCGGGCCCGCAGCCATGGCTCGGATGCCCCGGACGAAGTCACCGTCTGGTGCTCCAACGACTACCTCGGCATGGGCCAACACCCGGCGGTGCGGCAGGCCATGAAGGACGCCATCGACAGCTGCGGCACCGGTGCGGGCGGCACGCGAAACATCTCCGGCACCACCCGGCAGCATGTGGAACTGGAGGCGGAACTCGCCGACCTGCACGGCAAGGAGGCGGCGCTGCTGTTCACCTCTGGCTATGTCTCCAACTGGGCCGCGCTCTCGACGCTGGGCGGCCGCCTGCCCGACGCGGTCATTCTCTCGGACGCGGGCAATCATGCGTCGATGATCGAAGGCATCCGCCACTCCCGCGCCCACAAGGTGATCTGGAAACACAACGATCCCGAGGATCTGGACCGCAAGCTCTCCGCCCTGCCCGCCAACGCGCCCAAGATCGTGGCCTTTGAATCCGTCTACTCCATGGACGGCGACATCTGCCCCATGGCGGAGATCGTCGAGGTTGCGGAAAGACACGGTGCCATGACCTACCTCGACGAGGTGCACGCCGTCGGCCTCTACGGTCCGCGCGGCGGCGGCATTTCCGAACAGGAAGGATTGGCCGACCGGATCACCGTGATCGAGGGCACGTTGGGCAAGGCCTATGGCTGCATGGGCGGGTACATCACCGGCTCTGCGCCACTGTGCGATTTCATCCGCAGCTTTGCCAGCGGTTTCATCTTCACCACCGCCCTTCCACCGGCTGTCGCCGCTGGCGCCCGGGCGGCCATTTCCCATCTCAAGACATCGCAGATCGAGCGCATGCGCCAGCGCCGCCAGGTCGCCCGCCTGCGAGCCGGGCTCGATGCGCGCGGCATTCCGCATATGGACAACCCCAGCCACATCGTGCCGGTGATGATCAAGGATCCGGTGAAGTGCCGGATGCTCGCCGACATCCTGATGCGCGAGCATGGAATTTATGTCCAGCCGATCAACTACCCGACGGTGCCCAAGGGTACGGAAAGACTGCGCTTTACGCCCGGTCCGCTGCACTCCGACGCGGACATCGACAGGTTGATCACGGCATTGGGAGTGCTTTGGAAGCAATGCGCCCTATCTCACGCCGTAGCGTGACGCGGCAACGGCGCCGCGCAACCTTTGCAATACCAAGTTCCGGGAGGACGGACATGAAACTGCAAGCACTCAATACTCTGGCGGCCCTTGCCCTGCTGGCCGCATCCCCGCTGGCGGCGCAGGATGCGCCAACCGGTGACGCGGCCAAGGGCGAGAAGGAATTCAACAAGTGCAAGGCCTGCCACATGATCGAGGGCCCGGACGGCGCCATCGCGCGCGGCGGAAAGGTCGGCCCGAACCTCTATGGCGTCGTCGGACGGCAGGCGGGCACGATGGAAGGCTTCAGCTATTCCGACCTGATGGTCGCGGCGGGCGAGAAGGGCCTGATGTGGAACGAAGGCGACTTCAAGACCTACGTCAAGGACGCCACCGCCTTCCTGCGCGAGTACACCGGCGAAAGCTCAGGACGGGGCAAGATGACGTTCAAGCTGAACAACGAGGAAGCGGCGGCCGATATCTGGGCCTACCTCGCCTCGGTCGGTCCGGCAACCAACTGACGGTGTGACAGAACGGAAAGGCCCGGCAGGGGAGAGCTTGCCGGGCCTTTTTTCATGCTCTGTGACGCCGGTTCAGTGCCCGACTGCAAAAGGCACGACGCGCCCTTCACGGGCACCCAGCGCGGCCCGGGCCGTTGCAGCAATGTCGGCGGCACTCATACCCGCATCGGCATACATCTCGTCCGGGCTGGCCTGCTGGATGTAGCGATCCGGCAGCGTCACGGCACGCAGGGCCAGGCCCCGGTCGAACACCCCGTGTCTGGCCAGCAGGTGCATGACAGCCGCGCCAAAGCCACCGGCACAGCCCTGCTCCACCGTGACCAGCGCCGCGTGGCCTCGCGCCAGCCGAAGGATCAGGTCGCTGTCCAGCGGCTTGGCAAAGCGGGCATCGGCGAGTGTCACGCTGTGCCCCTCCGCTTCGAGCAGGGCCGCCGCGGCATTGCATTCAGCCAGATGCGCACCAAAGCACAGGAGCGCCACGTCCTCGCCTTCCTGCACCACGCGCCCCTTGCCGATGTCGAGCACCTGACCGCGCTCGGGCAGCGCCACGCCGGTCCCCGCGCCACGCGGATAGCGGAAGGCGATCGGTCCGGCGTCATGCGCGGCGGCGGTGGCCACCATGTGGACAAGCTCCGCCTCGTCACTCGCAGCCATGACCACCATGCCCGGCAAAGCGCCAAGATAGGCAATGTCGAAGGCTCCCGCGTGCGTCGGCCCATCAGCACCCACAAGCCCCGCCCGGTCGATGGCAAAGCGCACGGGCAACCCCTGCAAGGCGACGTCATGCACCACCTGATCATAAGCGCGTTGCAGGAAGGTCGAGTAGATCGCGCAGAACGGCTTGAGCCCCGCCGCCGCCATCCCGGCAGCAAAGGTCACACCGTGCTGTTCGGCAATGCCCACGTCGAACACCCGGTTGGGAAAGCGGTCCGCCATGATGTTGACCCCGGTCCCCGAAGGCATGGCGGCGGTCACGGCGACGATGTCGGGATCGCGGGCGGCCTCCTCGGTCAGGGCCTTGCCGAAGACGGAGGTGTAGCTGGGTGCGCTCGCCGCCTTCTTCGCCTGCGTGCCGGTCAGCACGTCGAATTTCGCCACGCCATGGCCCCGGTCCGCACTGCCCTCCGCCGGCGCATAGCCCTTGCCCTTCACCGTGCAACAATGGATCACGATAGGCCTTGTCGCCCGCGCCCGCGCGGCGCGCAGCACGGGCAGAAGCTGCGCCATGTCGTGGCCGTCGATGGGGCCAATGTAGTCGAAGCCCAGTTGCTCGAACAGCGTGCCGGTGCCGGTCATGCCCGTCACCAGCTGCCGTGCGCGGCGGGCACCGTCACGCATCGGGGGTGGCAAGGCGGCCTCGAACCCCTCGGCCAGCGCCTGCATCCCGGCAAAGGGTTTGCCCGCATAAAGCCCGCTCAGGTAACGCGACATCGCCCCCACCGGCGGTGCGATGCTCATCTCATTGTCGTTGAGGATCACGAACAGCCGCCGCCCCTCGGACCCGGCATTGTTCAGCGCCTCATAGGCCATGCCCGCGCTGATGCTGCCGTCGCCAATGACGGCGATGGCATCGCCCACCGGATGCCCCATGTCCCGCGCCACGGCAAAACCGAGCGCCGCGCTGATGGATGTGGAGGAATGTGCCGCGCCAAACGGATCGAACCGGCTCTCGCTGCGCTTGGTGAAGCCGGAAAGCCCGTCCTTCTGGCGCAAGGTACGGATGCGGTCGCGGCGTCCGGTCAGGATCTTGTGCGGGTAACACTGGTGCCCGACGTCCCAGATCAGCTTGTCCACCGGCGTATTGAACACCGCGTGGATCGCCACGCTGAGTTCGACCACGCCAAGCCCGGAGCCGAGATGGCCGCCAGTCTGCGAGACCGCGTCGATGGTCTCGGCCCTGAGCTCGTCCGCAAGCCGGGCGAGATCGCGGTCGCTCATCTGCCGCAGGTCGGACGGAGCGGAAACCCGGTCCAGAAGCGGTGTGTGTGGTGAAGACTTGTCCATGGCGCGCCTCCCTTCGGCGACTGGCGCCGACGGCAGGATGCGCGGTCGGCGCGGTCAGACGTTTCGGGAATCAGACCGGAGATGGATTGCAACTGTCCCGGGAACGCCGCAGGCGTGGCAGGGTATTTGCAATGCACCGGCTTTCCGAAACGGTCGTAACCCCGGACGCGGAGCGCCCGGGGCCTGGATCACTCGTACTGCACCTCGCCGCTGGTCGCGAGTTCCGGCCAGTCAGCGATCACGTTCAACCCTTGCAAGGGGCGCTGATAGCCCTTGTGGCAGGTCGCACAGGCGGCCTTCGGACCATCGCCCATCGGACCCATCCTTTCCGCAGGCAGCAGCCCTTCGAGCGAGACGAGGTAGTCGTTGTTCAGTTCCTGCACCATGGCAATGCCAAGCGAGGCCGTGGCCCACTGAGGCGTCACCTGCCCGCCGTCGTAGAAGGCCCGCGTGTTGTGACACAGAGTGCAGTTCACGTTCAGCGAGTTGGCGAAGTAGTTCATCAGGGCATAGGTCCGCTCGGCGTTCTGGATGCCCGGATAGCCATCCTGCCCCGGCACCCCGGCAACCCGGCTTTCGAGGTCATGCACGGCGATGGTGCCGTAATCGACCAGATAGGCGCGCAGCGCATCGGTGGGCAGGGAGGTGTAGGAGGTCAGCGGCGTCACATGGTTCTGCGTCGCCGCCCAGCCTTGCGCGGCCTTCAGCGGAGCGGCGTCGAACCAGACGTCGCTCGGCACCGGCTCACCGCGGTGGCAGGTGTAACAGGTCACACCCGCCGCGCCGTTGGCGTTGACATGGCCGTCCCAGTTCTCGTTGAGGTTCCGGGTCATGCCGATCATGATGGTGCCGACGGTGGTCTGGTAGCTGTCCGGGTTCTCGAAGAGATCGGGAATGCCGGTCCAGGCCCGCATCGCGGTCAGAAGGCGGTCATAGTTCTCCACCGTCAGCCCTTCGAGACCGGCGGGCACGGTCTCCCGCGCATCCCCGGCCAGCTGCGCCCCCGCCGCCGGCACGACCGGCGCTGAGGTGCTTTCCAGAAAGCCGGCAATGGTCGGGTCCGGCGTCGTTGCACTGGCGGCGAACTTCGTCACCATCATGCCGGTGCCGCGCGGCCCGGTTTGCAGGCTCTCCGTCCGGTAGGGTTGCCCCAGCATCACCAGCGCGACGACTGCGATCACCGCCACGCCGATGGTGCCGAAGATTATGGCGGGACGTTCGACATCGGTCGGATTGTCCCGGTTCCATTGGTTGAACCACTTGGGAAGCATGGCTTAGTCCCCCTGTCCGGTGAAGGCTTCGTAACTGCCGAAGCTGTCGTAGCCATAAGAGCCGTCATACATCGGTGCGAAGTGATGCTCCTGTGCCCAGATGAACCAGTTGTCGACCACCGTGCCGGTCAGCAGGATTCCGATGCCGCCGGTGATCGGCGTCAGGACGGCGAACCACCAGGCCCAGCGATGGATGCCCTCCATCGTGGCGTTGAACCCCATGGTCCAGCGCCAGAACAGCGCCGCGCGTTCACTCGCCGTGCCCCGGTCGACGATCTGTTCGAGTTCGCGGTCGCCGCCGAAACGCGTCACCGCGAGGATCGTTGCCCCATGCATGGCGAACAGCAGGACCGAGCCATAGAGGAAGACGATCGAGAGACAGTGGAACGGGTTGTAGTAGAGATTGCCGTAGCGAATGCTGAATGCCGTCGTCCAGTCGAGGTGCGGGAAGATGCCGTAGGGCACCGCCTCCGACCACGATCCCATCAGGATCGGACGGAACAAGCCGAGCACGAGGAACAGCCAGATCGCGGAAGCAAAGGCCCAGGCGACATGCTTGCCCATCTTGTGCTGCTCGGCGAGCAGGTACGTCCGGAGCCACCAGGTGCAGACACTGACCAGCAGCAGGAAACTGGCGATGATGTACCAGCCGCCTTCCTGCAAGGGCGGCATCTTGAGCCCGTACTCCGGGCTGGGCGGCTCCAGCGCCAGCCAGAACCCCTGCCGCAGGAACTCCGGAATGGACCAGTTGACCTGCGCCAGCATGTTGAGCCCGATGATGTTCAGGCACAGGATGAAGGTCGCCGCGCTGACCATCCCGGTCCAGCCGAGGTAGATCGGACCCAGCTGCGCATTGCCCACCCAGCCGATCAGGCGGCTGTAGAAGGGCGCACCGATGCGCTCGTCCATCATGTTGTTTTCATTGTCCATGCCCCACTCGGGCGGACCCTGAACTTGCACTTGCGTGAAAATGTTCTGATAGCTCGGCATGATCACATACCCCCCGTCGAAACCATCTGGGACTCGGGCCAGAAGGGCAGTTCGAGCCACCAGTTCCACCATTCCGGCCAGCCCTCGGTCCAGACCGGACCGGAGATGATGATGCAGACCGCCGAGAAGAAGACCGCGTTGATCGCCAGCAGGAAGCCCAGCCGGTGAATGCCCAGCGTGCCCACCGAATAGCCGATGAAGTCACGGAAGAACGTGTCCTCGTGATCGGGCGATTTCATCTCCTCGCCCTTTTCCGGATTGGCCGCCGACAGGATCAGACCGCCATGCAGCGCCAGCGCGAAGCAGGTCGCGAAGAACAGCGAAACCGCCAGCATGTGCGCCGGGTTGTAATGGAAATGCAGGTAAGCGTAGCCGGTGTTGCTGACCCAGTCGAGATGGCTGAAGATGCCATAGGGAAAGCCGTAACCCCACGCGCCCATGAGCAGCGGGCGGAATATCACCAGCGTCATGTAGGCGAGGATCGCGAAGCTGAAGGCGAAGGGCACATGATAGCCCATGCCCAGCTTGCGGCAGATTTCCACCTCGCGCAGCGCCCAGCTGATGAAGGCGCCGGTGGCGCACATGGTGATGATCTGCCACAGCCCGCCCTCCATCAGTGGCGCCATGCCGAGACCGTAGCGGATGTCAGGGGGTGCGATGTTGATCAGCCAGGGGTTCCATGTCCCCTGATGCGCCGCGCCCCACAGGATGAGGATCGTGCCGAGCGCCGCGAAGAAGATCGTCGTGACGCCGAAGAAGCCCACGTAGAACGGACCCACCCAGAAATCGAAGAGATCGCCTCCGATGAGCGTGCCGCCGCGGACCCGGTATTTTCTTTCAAAGCTGAGCAATGCCATGTGCGTCCTCCGCATTCAGGTGGCCGGTTCCGTCGGATGTCGCGGCGGGCCGTCGCTTGCCGATCGTTGGTCGCGGGCGGCGAACCGCCCGCAACCGGAAGCGTGAAGGTGAGCGGGGTGCGCTCACTCGCTCGCGGCACGGGACGCGGCAGCATTCTCGAACCAGTTGACGCCATTGGACAGAACCACCAGGTGGATCATCACGGCCAAAAGGAACAGGAAAACGCCTTGCGCCACGAACACGCGGCGGGGATCGAAAATGAGCCAGATCTTGTAGAACTTCGACATGATCGATCCTTCCTCAGAACCAGGGAGCCCAGATGTAGGTCGCCAGATGGGCGACCACTGCAACAGCCACGAACAGCCAGAGGCCGCTCATATAGACCGAATGCAGCTCCTGGGCCTGCTCGTCGGTGAGACCTGTGAATGACAGGTCGGTGTTATCAGCCATGAACTTTCCTCCGGAACGTTGCTGCTGACGCCGCATACCCTGCGGCCGGGACCCGAGGCCCCTTGCGGGGCCGGGGGACCTGTCCGCCCGTGTCCGGGCGGCCAGTGGCGGAACTCGGATCGGACGCGCCCCTCGCGCGTCAGACCGAGAAGATCAGGGGTGTCGTGCTCTCCGCCTCGACCCAGGCCCGGGCCAGCGGCCCTTGCACGTTGAGCGACTGCCGCCGCCCGACATCGCGCATCCAGCCAAGCATGCAGCCGGGCAGCGCGATCAGGAAGATTGCGGTGAAGTAGACATAGAATTCGGTGGTGCGGCGGCGGCCCGTGCGGTGCGCGCGCTGCGGGATGGAGGTGGCGTCGGTCATGGCTCTGTCTCCTCGGTTTTCTGTTTGGTGGCGTCTCCGGGGGCCAGCGCCCGCACGGTTTCCAGCACGACGCGCTCGGCGCCGCCGCGAAGCGCGGCCTCCTCCGCCGCGTCCCGCAAGGTCTTGGCCGCCGAGATCCGGGTCAGCACCGGATGGCTGGCAACGATCCTGTCCAGCTCTGCGCTGGCATCCGCATCCCAAGGGAAGTCGCGCCGCAGCGGCGTCGGCGTCGCCGCGCCCGCGTCCATCTCGCTGCCCAGCGGCAGGATGTGGAACAGCGCGTCGAAGAGCCCGTTGCAGACCTCCTGCAAAAGGTATGTCGCGCCCGCGTAGCCCATGAACGGTGTACCCGTGGCGCGGCGGATCGCGGCGCCCGGAAAGCTCGCCGGCAAGAACGCCGGACTTGGCCCATGCCCGCCTTTCAGCTCGGCGAGGTAGATCTTCTCGTTGATCGACCCCATCAGGATCAGCGGCCGGTGCCGGGCGATCAGCCCGCGCACTTGGTCGTTGTCCGTCTTCGTCCCCGCCTTGCGCGCCACCGCAAAGGCACAGGGCAACCCGAGATCGCCCTCCAGATAATGCCGCACGCCCCGCGCGTAGGTCTCGGACGCCACGATGCCGAAACTGGCGGTGGCGAAGAAATCCTGCGTTACGGACCGCCACAGGTCCCAGACCGGCTTGATCGTCGAATGCTTCTCGCGCGTGATGAACGGCTCCGGGTCCAGCCCGAGCAGGTCGCCCAGCGTGCGCAGGAACTTCGTCGTGCTCTCGACGCCGATGGGGGCTTGCAGGTAGGGCTTGTCCAGCACCTCCGCCAGACCCCGCCCGAATTCGCGGTAGAGGCAGATGTTGACATCGGCATTCACCAGATCGCGCATCTCGGCCAGATGTGCGCCCAGCGGCATCACCATGTTGACCTCCGCGCCGATCCCCTCGACCAGCCTGCGGATCTCCGCCAGATCGGACGGAATGTTGAACGTGCCGTACATCGGCCCGAGGATGTTGACGCGCGGCTTCGCGCCCGCCTCGCGCTTGCGTTCCTTCGGCATCCGGCCCTTGGTCATGCCGAACTCTGTGAACAGCCAGGTCATTGCGCGGTCGGCGGCCTGCCACTGGTCCTCGTCGATGGTGCGCGGCAGAAAGCGCTGGATGTTGGTGCCCTGCGGCGTGACCCCGCCGCCGATCATCTCGGCAATCGAGCCGGTGACGACCACCGCGGGCAAAGCCGGATCGAGCGTGCCCCAGGCCCGGCTCATCGCCTCCTCGGTGCCCTTGCGGCCCAGTTCCTCCTCGCCCAGACCCGTCACCACGATGGGCAACTCATGCGGCGGCAAGGCGTCGGTGTAGTGCAGCACGGAGGTCACCGGCAGGTTCTCGCAGCCCACGGGTCCGTCGATCACCACCTGAAGGCCCTTCACGGCACAGAAGGCATAGACAGCCCCCCAATATCCCCCGGCGCGGTCATGATCCTGAATCAGCATGCGCGCCCCCTCCCCGGCAGAGCCACCCGGTCCCGGGCCTGACCCGGGACCTCCTGGTTTGCGGTGAGGCCCCGGATCAGGTCCGGGGCTGCGTCGGCAAAGGGAGACGAACGGCGCATCAGATCATCTCCTCCGCCTTCGCCGCCCGTGCGCGTTTCTCCAGCTTCTTCAAATTCAGCGCCCGGTACTCAGGCCGCAGGTTCGGATCACCTTCCCAGATGCCCGCCGTCTCGCCGGTGCCCACCCCCTCGAAGAAGCCGCGCATCCGTTCCATGCGGTCCTTGCCCGCAATGGCGGCCCGCACCACCTCTGCGAGCGATCCCGCTCCGGCCACGCCCATCAGCGGACGCGCCGAAATCAGGTTGGTGAAATAGAGCGCGGGTATGGCCAGCGCCTTGGCCTTCTGCACAACCGGAGTCGTGCCGATGGAGAGGTCGGGACGGATCGCCTCCATCGCCGCGCAGTCGTCTTCCAGGGAGGCCCGGAACACGACCTTGGTGCCCTTTGCCGCCAGCCAGTCGGCATCGGCGGCGGACCACGGGGTTTTCGGACAGGCGGTGCCGACGTAAGGCACATCCGCGCCACTCTCGATCAGCAACCGCGCGACCAGGAGTTCGCTGCCCTCGTAGCCCGAGAGCGTGATGGTCCCGTCGATCCTTGCGCCGGACAAGGCGCCGGTGATCGCGGGCAACACCGCGTTCTGCGCCTCGGCCACCTTTCCGGCGGCAATCCCGAACGCATCCCCAATCGCCGCCAGCCAATTCGCCGTGCCGTCGCGGCCCACCGGCGCGGAGCCGATCACCGGACGGCCCGCCGCCTGAAACTCCCGGATGGCAGAGGTATAGAACGGATGGATCGCCGCCACCGCGCCACAGTCAAGCGCGGCGTACAGCTCCCGCCACTCCCGGCACGGCACGACCGGACCGGCGGCCAGCCCCATCGGCGCCAGCATCCGACCGATCATCACCGGATCGGCGGGAAACATCTCGCCCAGCAGCGTCACCGTCGGCCGGTCGGACACGCCGCCCACCGGAGCGGGCACCGGTCCGGCAGACGCTTCCGCCCGGGCATAGGCCAGCATCGCGCCGGCCAGCACGTCCTTTGCTTCCGCATGGGTCGGCACGCCAAACCCCGGCACGTCGATCCCGACGATCCGCACCCCGTTGATTTCCTTCGGCAACAGCCGCAGCGGCACACCCGAGGCAGTCGGCACGCACAGGTTCGTCACCACCACCGCGTCATAGCGGTCCGGGTCGGCGATCTCATGCACCGCGTCGCGGATGTCCTCGAACAGCTTGCCCGTCACCAGCGTTTCCGAGTTGAAAGGCACATAGCCCACGGACCGCCGCGCACCGTAGAAATGGCTGACGAAGGAGAGGCCATAGACGCAGCAGGCCGATCCGGAGAGCACCGTCGCCACCCGCTTCATCCGCAGACCAACGCGCAGCGAGCCGAACGCCGGACACATGCTCTGCGGCTTGTCATGTGGTCCCTGCGGGTAATCGCGGGCGAACTGGTCGAGCAGCTCCGATTGCCCTGCCGCCTCCGCCGCCTTGCGCAGGTCGCTCCCGGAATGACAGCCGAGCCCCGGATCGCCGGTCAGCTGCGGCGCGTCGGAGGCTGTGCCCGCCGTCACCGTCACCTCTGCGGCGCCGTCATATGTGACCTCGCCCGTCATGCCCGCTCACGCTTCGTCATAGATCACCTCCAGCGAGGCTTTCGGCGCGGCATTCTTGCCCCGCATGTCGGCGTCGGTGGCAGGTTCCAGCACGAAACCCGCGCCGGTCTCCGACCCGTCGAACAGCGCCAGCAGCGCGTCCTGCGACAAGGGGGTTGGCCGCACGGGCGGCGCCTCGGCCACGTTCAGGCCCAACTCCGCAAACAGCGGCCCCCAGACCGAGGCCTCCGTCCCGACGATCTGGTAACTGGCCGACTTCCTGCGCAGGTCGTCATCCTGCGGGATCGAGGCCAGCACCGGGATACCGGCGGCCTTGGCGAAGGCCTGCGCCTCGCCGGAATCATCGTCCTTGTTGACCACAAGCCCCGCGACCCCGACATTGCCACCGAGCTTGCGGAAATACTCCACCGCCGAACAGACGTTGTTGGCCACGTAGAGCGATTGCAAATCGTTCGAGCCGACGAGGATCACCTTCTGCGCCATGTCCCGCGCAATCGGCAGGCCGAAACCGCCGCAGACCACATCCCCGAGGAAATCCAGCAGCACGAAATCGAAGTCCCAATCGTGGAACCCCAGCTTTTCCAGCAGCTCGAAGCCATGGATGATGCCGCGCCCGCCGCAGCCGCGCCCGACCTCCGGCCCGCCAAGCTCCATGGCAAACACACCGCCCCGTTTGAAGCAGACATCGCCGATGGCGACCTGTTCACCCGCAAGGCTCTTGCGGGTCGAGGTCTCGATGATCGTCGGGCAGGCCTTTCCGCCAAACAGCAAGGAGGTCGTGTCGGACTTCGGATCGCAGCCGATCAGCAGCACGCGCTTGCCCTGCTCGGCCATCATGTGGCTGAGGTTGGCGAGGGTGAAGGACTTGCCGATTCCGCCCTTGCCGTAGATCGCGATGATCTGGGTCTTCTTCGTCGGCTCCGCCGTGGCGATGTCGGCCAGGTCTTCGCCAGCCTCGTCGCGCAGACGGGTCTGGAAATCCTTCAGGTTGGGAACATCATCCTTCACGCTGCGTCCTTCCAGTTCAGTATGGTTTTCAGGCAGGCCGGGTCCTCGAAGGCCCGGGCATAGGCATGCGGTGCGTCCTGGGCGGGCGCATGGTGCGTG
The DNA here is from genome assembly GCF_049803835.1 of Tropicibacter sp. S64. Taxonomy (NCBI): domain Bacteria; kingdom Pseudomonadati; phylum Pseudomonadota; class Alphaproteobacteria; order Rhodobacterales; family Roseobacteraceae; genus Tropicibacter; species Tropicibacter sp. S64. The sequence goes on from NZ_JBNAGK010000005.1 coordinate 44,900, forward strand.
ATGAGCCCATCGAGAGAGAGCACCCCCGCATCGAGCAGCGCCCGAACCGCCGTCAGGTCCCCGCGCGTCCATTCGGCAGCCACGCGCAGCCGCGCCTCGCGCAGGAAGGCGGGCACGAAGGCCAGCCGCAAGTCGGTCGCATAGAACCCCGCCAGCACCAGTTCGCCACCTTTGGCCAGCCGTGCGATCAGGTCATTCAGCACCACGGCATTGCCGGAGGCGTCGTAGATGCTGTGATAATCCCGGCGCGGATCGTCTTCGGGCGTCACAACCGCATATCCCTCAGCCCCGGCCTGCCGGACCGGTTCGGTTTCCCAGACCACCGGCGCGGGCGCCCCTGCGGCGATGGTCAGCCGTGCCAACAACCGCCCCAGCACCCCGTGCCCGACGATCAGTTCGGGCGGCATTGCATCCAGCCCTGCCATTGCATGGCGCGCCGTTGCGGCAAGCGCCAGAAGCGCGCCTTCCGGGCCCATGCCGCCGTCTATGCGGCAGACCCGGGCCGGGTCCGTCACCAGCCGGGACGCCGCCCCGCCGAACAGCCCGTATGCGCCCTCGAAGCAGTTCGCGCCGGGCACAAAGACCGACTCGCCAATGCGAAAGCCGCTGTCCGGTCCCGCCTCGACGACGCGACCCGCCGCCTCGTAGCCCGGAACAAGCGGATACCCCATGCCGGGAAACGGCGGCATCTCCCCGGTCCAGAAGAGCTTTTCCGTGCCGGTGGAAATGCCGGACCAGTCGATGTCCACGACGATCTGGCCGTGTTCCGGCATATTGAGCGCCAGCGTCTCGACGTGCAGATCGCGCGGACCCGTCAGGAAAACAGCATTTGCTTGCATGGTTGCCTCCCTCCCCGCGCGGGGAAGCGGATCGCTTCACTTCGTCGCAGGCGGCTCACCATGTCAGTCTAAATTGACACACATCAATGTCAATGTTTATTTACACATTGGCAAGGATCCTGTCAGGCCAACCTGACGGCCACCACCGCGCGCGTGATGAACGGGCGGGGGGCACGCGGGACGCGGATCTGGCCAAAACCGGCCTCCTCGCAGAGCGCCGCGATCCGCGCGGGCGCACGCACACGCCCGGTGCCCATCGCCATGGTATAAAAGGCGAAATAGACATCTGTGGCGGGGTCCGGACGGGGTCCTCCGGACATCGGCTCGGAGACGATCAGCCGCCCGCCAACCGGCAGCGCCTCGCGCACCCGCGCCAGCAGGCCACGCACCGTGTCGTCGTCATGGTCATACAGCACCCGGACCAGCGAGACCGCATCGGCCCCTTGCGGCAACGCATCGGTTCGGAAATCGCCGGGGGCCAGCGTTACCCTGCCGCCGAGTCCCTGCCCGGCAAGCCGCGCCTTCGCCGATGGCATGACCTCCGGCAAATCGACCAGCGTCGCCCGCAATCTGCCCTGCGCGCGCAAGGCCGCGGCAAGGAACACGCCGGATCCGCCACCCACATCCATCAGATGCGACACGCCCCGCAGCGACACCATGCGCAAGGTGTCCCGCGCCACCAGCACCTGGCTTTGCGCCATCAGGTCGGAATAACTCTCCGCCTCCTCCGCCCCGATGGCCACCCCGGCGCCGAACACATAGGGCCAGAACCGTTGCAGATGCGTGTCGCCCTCGCCGCGCAGCACGGCGACCGGATCGGCCATATCCGCATAGAAGGCGCGGTTGTGGCGGATCATCGCGGGCAGACCCGGCACCCCGAGAATCGCCGCGCCCCGGCGTGCCAGCCCGTACCGCCCGCCCCGCCGCTGCCGCAGCAGCCCGAGCGCCACGCCCGCCTGCAACAGCTGCGCCATGCGATCCGGTGCGATACCCCGCGACAGGGCCAGCCCGTCGGCAGTCATCTCCTGCTCCAGCAGACGCTCGAGGATATGCAACTCGATCAACGCGGCGAGCACCTGCGCCGCGACGAAGCCTTGCATGAGGTCAAAGATCGCCGCCCCGTCACGCCGCGCCATGGCAGAGGCAATTGGCAGGCGTTCCGCGAGTGCCTGCAGCGACGGCCGCGCCACGAGACGGGCGAGCCAATGCGCGGGACGGGACAGAGCCATGCGCATGTCCCCGCCTCCGCCGCCTAAACGGTGAACCGGGCCGGAACGTCGGGCATGATCGCCTGCGCTTGCGCCCTGACAGCGCGTGCCAGCATCGCTTCGCCCGGACAGGACGGGATCGAGGCAATGGCCCCGGCAAGAATGTCCGAGAGCCGCGCCATCGCGCCCTTTATTCCCCATTCCGCCACCGCGCTCGGACGTCCGTGCCGGTCGTCCTGCCCTGCCGGTTTGCCCAGCGTGTCGATGTCCATCAACTCGTCCCGCAGATCGTCCGCCACCTGAAACGCTTCGCCGATCAGCGCACCCAGATCATGCCAGGCCTCCGGATCATGCCCGGCGGCAATCGCGCCCATCTCCGTCGCGGCGATGAACAGCGCGGCGGTCTTGGAGCGGTGATAGGCGACGAGGTCGATCTGCGCCTCGCTTTCCCAGCCCTGCCCGGCACAGATGCCATGCGGCATGCCGGTCCGCTTCGCCAGCGACAGGACCAGTTGCGCCGCGCGGTCCTTGTCCTGCGCCGCGCTGCGGCCAAGCACCTCGAAGGCCAGAATGATGAGGCTGTCTCCGGTCAGCACGGCCAGCGGTTCCGAATAGGCCACATGCACCGACGGTTTCCCCCGGCGCAGCGCCGCATCGTCGAAACACGGAAGATCGTCATGCACGAGGCTGGCGCAATGGATCAGCTCCAGCGCCACCGCCGCCGCCTCCGTGACCTCCGGCGCATCGTCGCCGCAGGCGGTGGCCACCGACATCAGGATGGTGGGACGGATGCGGGCGCCGCCGGGAAAGGTGGCGTAATGCAGGGCACTGGCCAGACGGGCCGGAGCAGGCTGGCCCTGCGCCGCCTCCAGCGCCCGCAGCATGGCGGCGTCAATTCTCGGCGCGAAAGTCATGGAAGCCTCCCGAATGGCGGACTGTCATCCCGTCATGACGGTCCATGTGTACATTATTCTGGACACTTCGCCTGTACGAGTCAACACTGGGACCATGCCGGACCCAATCTCCCTCCCAGAAAAGGCGGCCCCTGTTGTCATCATCGGCGCCGGGATCGGCGGGCTTGTGGCGGCGGCCTTGCTGGCCGGGGCGGGCAGGCGGGTGCGCGTGCTCGAGCGCCATGCCGGACCCGGCGGCAAGATGCGCACCCTGCCCTCCTCCGCCGGTCCGGTGGATGCGGGGCCGACGGTGCTAACCCTGCGCCGGGTCTTCGACGCGGTTTTCGAGGCGCTTGGGGAACGGCTGGACGATCACCTCACGCTGGTGCGCCAACCGCGTCTTGCGCGGCACTTCTGGCCGGACGGCGCAACGCTGGACCTGTTCGAGGACACGGACCGCAGCGCCGAGGCCATCCACGCCTTCGCCGGGTCCCGCGCCGCACGGCAGTTCCGCGCCTTCGACCGCCGCACCCGCGCGCTCTTTGACGCCTTTGATGCTCCGGTCATGTCGGCGGCCCGCCCCTCCCTTCCGCAGGTGATCCGCAAACTGCTCGCCGCGCCCCGCCTGATGCGTGACATGGCGCCGGGGCGCACCCTCGCCGGTCTGCTGGACGACGCCTTTGACGATCCCCGCCTCGCGCAGGTGTTCGGACGCTATGCCACCTATGTCGGCGGCTCGCCGTATCACAGTCCCGCCTTGCTTGCCCTGATCTGGCAGGCCGAGGCCAGCGGGGTCTGGGCCGTGCGGGGCGGCATGCATCGGCTCGCGCGGGCACTGGAAGCGCTGGCCAGGGCACGGGGGGCGCAGTTCGACTACGGCACCGAAGCCCGACGGATCGAAGTCCGGGAAAACCGCGTCACGGGCCTGACCTTTGACGGCGGAACCCGGATCGCTGCGGAGACCGTGCTCTTCAACGGCGATCCACGCGCCCTTGCAAGCGGGTTGCTCGGGCCGGACGTGGCATTGGTCGCGGCACGGACCAAAACCGCCCCGCGCAGCCTGTCCGCGGATGTCTGGACCTTCGCCGCCGCGCCGCAGGGTCCGGACCTTGCCTACCACAACGTCTTTTTCCGCGCTGACCCGAAGCCGGAATTCGACGCGCTCGACAGGGGCAGCCGCCTGCCTGACCCGACGCTATACGTCTGCGCCATGGACCGCGCGAGCGGCGCGGCGCCGCCGCTGGAACGCTTCGAAATCATCGCCAATGCGCCGCCGCTGACCCTCATGCCGCAGGAGCCTTCCCAATGTCCCGACCGCTGCTTCCCGACCCTGAGTCGCTTCGGCCTGCGCTTCGATCCACAGCAAGGCCCGGCGCGACCGACGACACCGCAGGGCTTCGAGACCCTCTTCCCGGGATCGGCCGGCTCCCTCTACGGGCAGAGCCCGCACGGGATGATGGCGGCGTTCCACCGTCCGACGGCGCACACGGCGATCAAGGGCCTGTTCCTCGCGGGGGGCGGCACGCATCCGGGAGCGGGGGTGCCGATGGCGGCACTCTCCGGACGGCACGCGGCCGAGGCGATCTTGCAGCGCCGAATTTCAACCTCGCCGTCCCGCCGGATGGCTACGCATGGTGGTACGTCGACGGCCTGAGCGAAGACGGCACACGCGCGGTCAGCGTCATCGCCTTCATCGGATCGGTGTTCTCGCCCTGGTACGCGTGGTCCGGACGCCGCGACCCGGAGAACCACGTCTGCATCAACGTCGCCACCTACGGCCCCGGCGGACGCTTTGCCATGACCGACCGGGGCCGCGCCGCCCTGCGCCAGAGCGCGGAGCGGTTCACCGTCGGCCCCTCGTCCCTGCACTGGCGCGGTGACCGGCTGGTGATCGACCTTGACGAGCGCGGCGCGGCACCGTTGTTCGGGCGGCTGCGCGGGCGGATCACCCTGACGCCGCAGGCACTGACGCACGTGGAACTGCCCCTGACCCCCGATGGCGCCCATGTCTGGCGACCCTTCGCGCCGTCCTGCACCATCGCGGTGGACCTCGACGCGCCGGGATGGCGCTGGCAGGGGCACGGCTATTTCGACGCGAATTTCGGCACGCGGGCGCTGGAGGCGGATTTCGCACAGTGGAGCTGGGGCCGGTTTCCCCTGCGCCAGGGCACCACCTGTTTTTACGACGCCATCCGACGAGACGGCAGCGTGATCGGCGCGGCGGTCCATGTTGACGGGAGAGGCCACGCCGAACCCATCCCCGCGCCGCCCGCCGCCGCCCTGCCCCGCTCGCTCTGGGCGGTTCGCCGGACGACCCGCGCCGACAGCGGCCACCGGCCAAGGCAGGACCTGCCAATGCTGGATGCGCCGTTCTACTGCCGGTCGGCGGTGGAGACCCGCATCCACGGCGAGGTGACGACCGGCGTGCATGAAGCCTTGGACCTGACGCGTTTCCGCCAGCCCTGGATGAAACCGATGCTGGCGCTCAGGGTGCCGCGCCGGGCGGGTTGGGATTTTCAGGCCGGGTCCTGAACAGCCACGTCCGGGTTCAGCCGGATCACCGACCAATTCAAAGCCCCGGCGATGCTGACCCAGACGAGGTACGGCACGAACAGCGCCCCCGCGCGCCAGTCGAGTGCCCAGAGCGCAACCACCGAGACCGCCACCGACAGCCACAGCAGGGCGAGTACCAAGAGCCCCAGCCGCATCTTCCGCAACCCGAAGAACACCGGCGTCCAGAGCCCGTTCAGGGCGATCTGCACCGACCAGAGCGCCATGGCGATGCCGTTCCCCGGCACCATTGCGGCGAGCGCCCCGGCGTAGGCCATGCAGAAGTACAACGTGGTCCAGACCACCGGGAACGCCCAGTTCGGCGGGGTGAACCCGGGTTTGCGCAGGCTCTTGTACCAGTCGCCCGGCGGAAACAGTCCGCCCGTGGCTCCGGCAGCGAAGCAGGCGGCGAGGAAGAGGGCGAAGCAGATCCAGAACATGATCAGGATCTAGCGCGGGCCGGTGCCCCGATCAATGCCGCGCGGCGATCCATGTCGCGGGCCTTGAGCCGGGAGAGAAGGGCGAGCATCTGGTCACTCCAGTCCGTGGCATCCGCCGGCCGATCAGCGGCGGCTTCCACGAGAAAAGCGGTTTCGGGCAAAGGCGGCGCATGCACCAGCGCCGAACGCGGCAGCACCGCGCTGCTCCCTGCGCGCAGCGTCGAGAGCATCAGCCAGGCCAGCTTGCGGGCCTTCCCGGTGCGGGCGCGGTGATGGATCGAATCGTGCCTGTTGCGCCGCACCGCACCGCCGATCCCGGCATAGACATGCCGCGCGGCAAAGATGCCGGGACGGCAGGAGAGCGGCAGCAGGGCAATCCCGGTCTCCGCCTTGGCATAAAGATGGGACGCCTCGCGCAGGAGCCTTTGCACCAGCCCCGCCAGCGCAGGGGTGAAGCGCGGATCGTCAAGGAAGGCCTCCGGACAAAGCCCCGCTGCCGCCATCCAGTCCGCGGGCAGGTAAAGCCGCCCCTCGCGCGCGTCCTCCCCCACATCGCGGGCGATGTTCGTCAGCTGCATCGCAACCCCGAGGTCACAGGCCCGCGCCAGTGCGTCCCGGTCGCGCACCCGCATCAGCACGCACATCATCGCGCCGACGGCAGAGGCCACCCGCGCGGCGTAGGCGTGAAGGTCGGACAAGGTGTCCGGCCTGCGACCCAGCGCGTCCCAGGCCAACCCTTCGAGCAGGGCCTCCGGCAAGGCGCGGGGCATCTCGTAGTCAGCGATCAACGCGGCAAATGCCCGGTCGGCGGGCATGTTGCGCGGCCTGCCTGCATAGGCCAGATCGAGCCGCTCGGACAGCCGCAAGACCGCGTCCTGCTTGGCGTCGTGCAGGTCCACCGCGTCGTCCGCCAGACGGCAGAAGGCATAGAGCACCAGCGCAGGGTCCCGCACATGACGGGGCAGCAGGCGCGAGGCGGCATGGAAGGAGAGCGAGCCGTGCCGGATGGCCTCGGCGCAATGACGGATATCGGCCTCGGCGGTCATGGCGTCCTCCGGGTGACTGCCGCGGGCACCAGCTTGTCCAGCACCTCGGCGCTGGAAATCACCCCCGGCAGACCGGCGCCGGGATGGGTGCCCGCGCCGACGAGGAACAATCCTTCGGCCTCTTCGCTGACGTTATGCGGGCGGAACCATGCGCTTTGCAGGATGCGCGGCTCGATGGAGAATCCGGTGCCATGGGGGCTGAGATACCGGTCGCGGAAGGTTTCGGGCGTGAAGACAACGGATTCGGTGAGATGACCGCCCAGCCCCGGCAGCAACTCCTTTTCCAGAACCGCCTGCACCCTTCGCCGGTAAGGCTCGGCTTCGGCGGCCCAGTCCACCGGATCGGCATGACCCAGATGCGGCACCGGGCTGAGCGCATAGAAGGTATCGCCCCCCTCCGGCGCAACCGAGGGATCGGTGACGGAGGGGCGATGGACGTAGAGACTCATGTCCTCCGCCAGCCTGCCCTTGATGAAGATGTCGTCGATCAGCCCCTTGTACCGCGGCCCGTTCAGGATCGTGTGATGGCCGACATCCCGCCACAGGTCCCGCGTCCCGCGCGTGCCGAAATGCCAGACGAACAACCCCATGGACCAGCGCGCCCGGCTCAGCCGCCGCCCGGTCCAGCGCCGCTTCGGCGCGTTGCGCAGCAGATGGTCATAGGTATGCCCCGCATCGGCATTGGAAACCACGATATCGGCGCTCACCTGCGGACCGCCGACCAACCGCACGCCCCGCGCCCGGCCCTTGTCCATCATGATCTCGTCCACCTCGGCGCCCTGTACCACATGGCCGCCCTGCGACTCGACGATCTCCGTCATCCGCCGCGCGATCGCATCGACGCCGCCCATGGCGTAATGGACGCCAAAGGCCGTCTCCAGATGGCTCACCAGCGCATAGATCGACGTCACCCGGAACGGATCGCCACCGATGAACAGCGGATGGAAGGAGAGCGCCATGCGCAGGCGCGGGTCCCGCACCCGCCGCGCCGCGTGGGCATGGATGGAGCGGTCCGCCCGGAACAGCGCGAAGGTCGGCAACACCGCGATCAGGTCCCAAAGCCTGTGCATCGGCCGCCGCCCGAGGTTTTCGAACCCGAAGGCATAGCGGGCGGCGCTGTCCTTCAGAAAGCGCTCGTATCCCACCACATCTCCCGGCGACAGCCGCGCCACCGCCTCGCGCATTGCGGCGGTATCGCCGTTCACCGGCAACCGTGTGCCATCGGGCCAGCGGATTTCATAGAACGGATCGAGCGCCCGCAGGTCCACGTCCCTGTCGAAGTCGCGTCCGCAGGCCTGCCAAAGGTCCCGGAACACCTGCGGCACGGTCACGATCGTCGGGCCGAGGTCGAAGCGGTGGCCGCCCTGCGTGATGCTGGAGCCGCGCCCGCCCGGCCCCTCCAACCGGTCGAAGACCGTCACCCGATACCCCTTCGCCCCAAGCCGCATGGCCGCCGCGAGCCCGCCCAGCCCGGCACCTATCACAACCGCGTGCGGCACGTCCGCCGGGACCGCCGCCGCCCATTGCCTGGGATCGAAATGTGTCAACATGGATTAACTCTACATGTGTCCATTTTACTTTACAACGACGCTGTAAGGGTTTTTCATGGACACACGGCTCCCGCCACGTCCGGCGGGAAGTCTCCGGGGGAGGGTGTCTGCCATTCAGACCGTCAGCCTCAGTTTCTACCGCTTTGCCCGGTTTCGGGACCGGCTCTGGGCCTTTGCCATGATGGGACTGGCCCGTCCTGCCCTTGTGCGCATTCCCGGCCTGCGGTTCTGGAAGCTCTGCGGCTCGGGCACCGGCGAGGGGTTTACCCCGGTGCCGAACACCGCCGTCTATGCCATCCTCGCCGTCTGGGACTCCGCCGAACAGGCCCGGACCGTGTTCGCGCGCGAAACATTGTTCCGACGCTACCACGCCCGCGCCGCAGAGGCCTTCACCGTCTTCATGACCCCGATTTCAGCGCGCGGCGTCTGGTCGGGGCGCAGCCCGTTCACCCCCGCAAGCCCGCCGGAGACGGGCCCCATCGCCGCGCTCACCCGCGCCACGCTGCGTCCGCGCGCCGCGCTGCGCTTCTGGCGGCGGGTACCGGGGGTCAGCGCGGTCATCGGCGACAACCGCGACGTCGCCTTCAAGATCGGCATCGGCGAGGTGCCGTGGCTGCATCAGGTGACCTTTTCCATTTGGCCCGACGCGGATGCCATGGCCCGCTTTGCCCGCGTCGACGGCCCTCATGCCCGGGCGATCCGGGCGGTCCGGGAGGGCGGTTGGTTCCGCGAGGAACTCTATGCGCGGTTCCGGGTGCTGGGCGCCGAGGGCACCTGGCACGGCACAGACCCGCTGAGCAAGATGATCGGAGATCAGACATGAACGCACACTCCCATAGCCTTTCCACGACATCCTGCACCGGCACACCTGCCCCCTTCCCCTTCTCCGCCATCGTCGGACAGGACCAGATGAAGCTGGCGATGATCCTCACGGCCGTCGACCCCGGTATCGGCGGGGTGCTGGTGTTCGGCGACCGGGGCACCGGAAAATCCACCGCCGTGCGGGCGCTCGCCGCTCTGCTGCCCCCCATCGACGTGGCGGAGGGATGCCCGGTCAACGCACCCACGCCCGCCGAAAGCCCCGACTGGGCCGGGCCGCTCTCCGGCCGGGTGGTGCGCCGCCCGACGCCGGTGGTCGACCTGCCGCTCGGTGTGACCGAGGACCGGGTGACCGGGGCACTGGACATCGAACGGGCGCTGAGCCTCGGGGAGAAGCATTTTGAACCCGGCCTGCTGGCCCGCGCCAATCGCGGCTATCTCTATATCGACGAGGTCAACCTGCTCGAAGATCACATCGTCGACCTGCTGCTCGACGTGGCGCAATCCGGCGTCAACGCCGTGGAACGCGAGGGGCTGTCGATCCGGCATCCGGCCCGCTTCGTGCTGGTCGGGTCCGGCAATCCGGAGGAGGGCGAGCTGCGCCCGCAGCTGCTGGACCGCTTCGGCCTTTCGGTGGAAGTCCGCTCGCCCGCCGACATCGCCGAACGGGTGGAGGTTCTGCGTCGGCGGGACGCCTACGAGACGGACCGGATTTCTTTCCTCGATCGCTGGCAGGCGGAGGACGCCAAGGTGCGCGCCGCGATCCTCGCGGCACGCGCCGTCCTGCCGGGGATCGCGGCGGACACTGCCATCCTCGAACTCTGTGCGCGGCTCAGCGTGGCGCTCGGCACCGATGGGCTGCGCGGCGAGCTGACCCTTTTGCGGGCGGCACGGGCACAGGCCGCCTACGCGGGCAGCGCAGCGGTCACTCCCGACCACATTCGCAGCCTCGCGCCGCTGGCTCTCAGCCACCGTCTGCGCCGCGACCCGCTGGACGAGGCGGGCACCGCCACCCGGGTGATGCGGGCGCTGGACGAGGTCCTCGGATGACACCCCTCTGGCCCCAGGCCATGCGCGCGCTTGCCGCGCTGGCGGTGGACCCGTCCGGGCAGGGCGGCATCACGCTGCGCGCCCGTGCCGGTCCCGTCCGACAGCGCTTCGAAGATGCCTGCGCGGCGCTGTTGCCGCAACCTCGGCACCGCCTGCACCCCTCCGATCCGGACGCGCGGCTGTTCGGCGGACTCGACCTGTCCGCCACCCTGATGTCCCGCCGCATGGTCCGGACCGAAGGACTGGCTGCACGGGGGGCGGTTCTGGTGCTGACCATGGCCGAACGGGCCGGGCCGGGGTACGCCGCGCGACTGGCGCAACTCATGGATTCGGGCGCGGGACACACACTGATCCTGCTCGACGAGGGCGCCGAGCCGGAGGAACAGGCCCCCGCCTGCCTCCGCGACCGGCTTGCCTTCGGCCTCGACCTGGACGGACTGTCGTGGAGTGACGCATCGAAGGGCGCGCCCGCACCGGAGGCCATCGCCGCCGCGCGCGCTCTCCTCGGGAGGATTGACGCAACGGGCGATCAGCGCCACGCGGTGGCCGCCGCAGCCGTGCGTTTCGGTATCGACAGCCTGCGTGCGCCGCTTCTGGCGCTCCGCGCCGCGCGGGCCCTGGCCGCGCTCGATGGGGCCACAGCCATCACCGACGACCACCTCGCCGAAGCCGCCGCTCTGGTCTTTGCGTCCCGCGCAACCGCTCTGCCCCGTGAACCGGACCCTGACCGGGCGCCGCCACCGCCCGAAACCGGCGAGCCGAGCGGGACCGAGAGCACACCGGGCACCATGCCCCCCGAAGACATGGTCGTCGCCGCCGTGGCCGCCGCCATGCCGGCTGGCCTGCTCGATCGGCTCGACCCCGACAAGGCGCCCCGCACTGGCCCGAGCGGTCACGGCGCGGGCAGCACGCGCAAGGGCAACCGGCGCGGCCGCCCCCTGCCCTCGCGTCCTGGACGGGCGGACGGACGGGCCCGGATCGACCCGATCGCCACCCTGCGCGCAGCCGTCCCGTTCCAGAGCCTGCGGCGTGCCGCGCGTCCCGAGACCGCCACCCGGATCATCGTCACCCCCGCAGACATCCGGCTGCACCGGTTCGAGGAGCGCTCCGACCGGCTGCTGATCTTTGCCGTCGATGCCTCCGGCTCCGCCGCGCTCGCCCGGATGAACGAGGCGAAGGGCGCCATCGAGTTGTTCCTTGCGCGGGCCTATGCCCAGCGGGATCACGTGGCGCTGATTTCCTTTCGCGGGACGGCGGCGGATGTGCTTCTGCCGCCCACGCGCGCGCTTGCCCGGGCAAAGCGCCAACTCACCGCCCTGCCCGGTGGCGGCGGGACGCCGCTGGCCTCGGGTCTGCAAGCGGCGCTTGGACTTGCCACGACGGCCCGGCATCAGGGCTTGTCTCCGGCACTGATCGTGCTGACCGACGGACGCGGCAACATCACGCTCAATGGCCAGCCGGGGCGCGAGGCGGCACGCAAGGACGCGGCGGCGCTGGCCTCTGCCCTTTGTGCCCAGGGCGTGCCCGGCGTGGTCATCGACACGGCAGCCAGGCCGAGTGACGAGGGCAAAGCCCTCGCGCTGGGACTGAGGGCGCAATACCTCGCCCTGCCCCGCGCCGATGCCAACGCCCTGTGCCGGAGCGCCGAAGCGGCGCTCGCCGGGTGAGACCGTGGACTGGGCCCGGGATCTGCCGGACTGGCCAAGTCACGCGCTGTCCCGCCGGGTCTCCTGCCCGCCGCACGCCTGGCACGTGCAGGAGACCGGCCGCGGACCGACTCTCCTTCTCCTGCACGGCGCAGGATCATCGACCCACACCTGGCGCGGGATCGTTCCGCTGCTGGCGAATCGGGTCCACCTCGTGGCGCTCGATCTTCCGGGACAGGGGTTCACGCAGGCCGGCACACGCCATCGGCTGGGGCTGAACGGAATGACCGAGGATATTGCCAGCCTGTGCAACCGTGAAGGCTGGCGGCCCACCGCGATCGTCGGACACTCCGCAGGCGCCTGTCTTGCGCTGACCCTCAGCCGGATCCTTGTCACGCCCGAAGGCACGCCACCCGCCGTCATCGGCATCAACGCGGCCCTCGGACATTTCGACGGGATCGCGGGCTGGCTGTTTCCGGTCCTCGCCAAGCTCATGGCCCTGAACCCGCTCACCGCCCTCGCCTTCAGCGCGGGTCCGGGACCCTTGCGGCGGGCAGAGCGGTTGATTGCGGGCACCGGCTCACATCTCGATGCCGAAGGTTTGCGCCTCTACGCGCGGCTGATCTCGGACCGCGCCCACGTCGACGGGACCCTGCGGATGATGGCAAGTTGGACCATCGACCCGCTGCTCGACTCCTTGCCGGAGATTGCGGCGCGCTGCCTGCTGATAACCGCGTCCGGCGACCGCGCCGTTCCCCCGCAGATTTCCGCTCAGGCCGCCCGACGATTACGCCACGCGCAGCTTTGCAAGATCGACGGGTTTGGACATCTGGTACATGAAGAGGCACCCGAAAGGATCGCACCGCTCCTGTGCGACTGGATCTGTGCCGCCAACCCGGATCGCTCGCTCCGATCCGGCGTGTGACCCGCGTGCAGACATCGACCTGTGTTGTAGTCTCGCCGAGACTCCATCTTTCCGGACGCATCGGCAAGGCTCATGAACCGAAGGCGCCCAATGGCGCGCTCACCGGTCCAAACGCGCCCGCGACTGTGCGTGAACGGGTGGATCGGCGGCTGATGCTGAAAGACCACCTCGCCGGTGAAGTGCTGAAAACACGGATTGTCCGCTTACCGTGCTACCACCGCGTCATCCGCCAGGCGGTATACATGCGGCAGGCAAGATCATCCCAAGGACCAGCCTTGGATGCGTCGCGGCCTGCCCCTCCCTCGGTAGGAAAAACACCGCCCATTCCCGCTCAAACCACTCCCAGTCACGCAACTCGGACAGTTTCAGCGACACCAGGCGCATGTCGATCAGGTCGACCAGACGAGACCGCAACGGATCGTCCGGTTCCGTTGCGCGGTCGCGGTGCTTCATGAGAGCAGTCCAAACGGCAGGACCTCGGCCGGAAACCTGGGAAACCCAGCACCGCAACGCCCATGAAATGGCACTTTTCTCAAGCAAATTCTGCAGCTTGCATGCTTCTCACAGCCGACGACTGACTTTCTGGTTCGGTGCCTGCGTAGGCGACCGTTCAAAGCGGTCATCGCTCCAAACGCTCACGCAAAAACCGCGCCCGGGGCACCCCGGACGCGGCTGAAAGGGTGGAGGACTCCGCTTCAGGCGAGATCGAAGCGGTCCGCGTTCATCACCTTGACCCAGGCTTTCACGAAGTCGCGGACGAACTTCTCACCCGCGTCGTCCTGCGCGTAAACCTCTGCAATCGCACGCAATTGCGAGTTCGAGCCGAACACGAGATCACAGCGCGTGCCGGTCCCGATTGTCTCGCCGGTCTTCCGGTCGCGGCCCTCGTAGATGCCATCCCCAAGCGGCTTCCATTCCGTCTTCATGTCCATGAGGTTGCGGAAAAAGTCATTTGAAAGCGCACCCTTGCGGTCCGTGAGCACCCCGTGCGGGACGTCACAGCAGTTCGCGCCGAGCACCCTCAACCCTCCGACGAGCACCGTCATCTCCGGCGCGGTGAGCGTCAGAAGCTGCGCCCGGTCGAGCATAAGCTCTTCTGCGGCAACGGAAAACTCGCCTGCGAGGTAGTTTCGGAATCCATCGGCCTTCGGCTCCAGTGGCTCGAAGCTCTCCGCATCCGTCTGCTCCTCCGACGCATCCATCCGCCCCGGCGCAAACGGCACCTCGATATTGTAACCGCCCGCTTTTGCGGCCTTTTCCACAGCAGCGGAGCCACCAAGCACGATCAAGTCCGCCAACGACACCTTTTTGCCGCCAGCCGCGGAGGCGTTGAAGCTCGCCTGGATGTCCTCCAACGTCTTCAAAACCTTGGCCAGCATCTCAGGTTCGTTGACCGCCCAATCCTTCTGCGGCGCCAACCGAATGCGCGCCCCATTGGCTCCCCCGCGACGATCCGATCCCCGGAAAGTCGACGCCGAGGCCCAGGCGGTCTTTATCAGTTCCGCCTCGGTCAGCCCGGACGACAGGATTTTCGCTTTCAGTTCAGCCACATCGGAGGCATCCACCAGCGGGTGATCGCAGGCCGGAATGGGGTCCTGCCAGATCAGGTCCTCCGCCGGAACCTCCTTGCCGAGATAACAGACCTTCGGCCCCATGTCGCGGTGCGTCAGCTTGAACCAGGCGCGGGCGAAGGCTTCGGCGAACTCCTCGGGGTTCTCATGGAACCGCTTGGAAATCTTTCCATAAATCGGGTCCATGCGCATCGCCATATCGGCGGTCGTCATCATCGGCGTGACCTTCGCGCCCGAGCCGTCGACCTGCGGCGCGTGATCCTCTTCCTTGAGATCCTTCGGATGCCACTGCCACGCCCCCGCCGGCGACTTCACCAGCTCCCACTCGTAGCCGAACAGCAGGTCGAAATACCCGTTGTCCCACTTGATGGGGTTCGCGGTCCACGGCCCTTCGATCCCGGAGGTTGTCGTATGCACGCCGCGCCCCGATTCAAAGGCGTTTTTCCAGCCGAAGCCCATGTCTTCCATGGCGCCCGCCTCGGGTTCGGCACCGACGAGACCGGCATCACCCGCCCCGTGCGCCTTGCCGAAGGTGTGGCCGCCCGCGGTCAGGGCAACGGTTTCTTCATCGTTCATGGCCATACGGGCAAAGGTCTCCCGGATGTCCTTGGCCGATGCCAGCGGGTCGGGGTTGCCGTCCGGACCTTCGGGGTTGACGTAAATCAGGCCCATCTGCACGGCAGCCAGCGGGTTTTCCAGCTCGCGGTCCCCGGAATAGCGGCTGCCTTCCGCGTCGGAGGTGGCCAGCCATTCGGCTTCGGAGCCCCAGTAGATATCTTCCTCCGGCTCGAAGATGTCCGCCCGGCCGCCGCCAAAGCCGAAGGTCCGGCCGCCCATCGACTCGATGGCGCAGTTGCCGGCGAGGATGAACAGGTCGGCCCAGCTCAGGGCGTTGCCGTACTTCTGCTTGACCGGCCAGAGCAGACGCCGCGCCTTGTCGAGGTTGCCGTTGTCCGGCCAGCTGTTCAGCGGGGCGAAGCGCTGGTTGCCGGTAGAGCCGCCGCCGCGTCCGTCGGCGGTGCGATAGGTCCCGGCGCTGTGCCAGGCCATGCGGATGAAGAACGGGCCGTAATGACCGTAATCGGCGGGCCACCAGTCCTGGCTGTCGGTCATCAGCGCGTAGAGGTCCGCCTTGACCGCATCGAGATCGAGCGTCTTGAACGCCTCGGCATAGTTGAAATCCTCGCCCAACGGCGTGGTCGCCGGGCTGTTCTGCGCCAGGATCTTGAGGTTCAGCTGGTTCGGCCACCAGTCACGATTGCCGCGCACTCCGAAATGGGTCGCGAGCGGTTTGCCGTGCATGACCGGGCATTTGCCGTTGTCGTTTCCGTCCATGGTTCTCTCCGTTCCTCTCTGGTGCGGGTCCCGGAGCAGACCGGGATCCGTCGCATGCGCCAGCCGCAAACTGCGTCGCGGCCGCTTCGTACTTGTCTGGCAAGGCATTGAGAACGCTTCCGTTTCGGAAACATCCCTACCCTGCCTCGAATCTGCTGTTTAGAACGTATCAAAACAAGATGATCAGGTAAAATTGCATTACCTGATCATCGCAATAACCCAGTCCTATCAAAATGCCGGGATAATCAGTCCGGAACCGATCGCCACGCCCGCTCGGACGAGGACTGGTGGATCGCCTCGACCAGCATCTGGATGCGCAGCCCGGCACGAAAACCGTAGGGTTCCGGCGCACCTGACGTGATAGCTTCAAGAAACCGGGCCACTTCGATTGCCTTGAGATCGTTGAAACCGATTTGATGCCCGGCAGCGACGCAGAACCGGCCGTAAGGCGCATGATCCGGTCCGGCTTCGATCCGGCGGAAGCCCTGGCGCCCCTTGGCATCCCGCGTGTCGAAGAAATGCAGTTCGTTGAACCGCTCCTGGCTGAAGGTCAGAGCGCCCTTCGAGCCCCAGACCTCGAAATCGTGCTGCATCTTGCGCCCCGTCGCGATCCAGTTCGCTTCGAGACTGCCGTTCGCACCGCTGGCAAAGCGCAGGAAGGCGCGTGCGACGTCGTCGACCGTCACCGCCTTCACACCGCCATAGCCATCCGGACGCTCCGGGATCATGGTCACACAATCGCCCATGACCTCGGTGACCGGACCCAAAAGATATTCTGCGGTGGCAAGGACATGGCTGCCCAGATCCGCCAGCGCCCCGCCCCCCGCCGGATCGTGCCGGAAGGTGTAGGGACCCGTGGCATCCGCCATGTAGTCCTCCGCATGCAGGCCACGAAACCCCCGGATCTCGCCAAGTTCACCGGCCTCGATCATCTCCCTGGCCAGTTTCAGCATCGGGTTGCAGAGGTAGTTGAACCCGACTTGGGTCTTGACCCCCGCCGCCTCGGCGGCTTCCGCCATCTCGCGGGCATCGGCGACAAGGGGAGCGAGCGGTTTTTCGCAATAGACGTGTTTGCCCGCCGCGATGGCCGCAAGGGCCATGTCCTTGTGCAGGGCGTTCGGGGCGGTGATGTTGACCACGTGAATCGCCGGATCGTCCACCATCTTGCGCCAGTCGGAGGTGGCATGGGCGAAGCCGAGCGCCGAGGCGGCTTTCGACGCCGCCGCGTCCGAGATGTCGGCGAGCGTGTGCAGCACCGGGTTCACGGCGAGATCGAACACCTTGGCGGCGCTGGCATAGCCGAAGGTATGCGCCTTGCCCATGAAGCCCGAGCCGATAAGACCGACGTTGAAATCAGGCTTTGTAGTCATGCAGATGGGTCCTGTTGACGATGAGCGCCGGATCGAGCCGGCCATGAAAGAAGTCGATGACGTTCTGGGCGGAACCGATGGCCATGCGCTCTGCCGCACCTGCCGTGACTCCGGCGATATGAGGGCTGAGGAGGACCTGATCGAAGGACTTGAGCGGGTGATCGGCAGGCAGCGGCTCCTGTTCGAACACGTCGAGTCCCGCCGCGCCGATGGTGCCATCCTTGAGGGCCTCGACCAGCGCCGCCTCGTCGACGATGCCGCCGCGTGCAGTGTTGACCAGCACGGTGCCGGGTTTCATCGCAGCGAATTCCTCCGGCCCGATCAGGGGTTTGTCCGCGCGGGGTGCGCTGACGGAAATCACGTCGGCCCAGGCCAGGGCGTCCCGCAGGTTCGACGCCGGAGTGACAGGCCCCTCTGGCCAGCCCTGTTTCAACAGATAGGGGTCATAGGCCCGGATGTGCAGGCCGAAGCCCGCCGCCATCACCGCCGTGTGCCGCCCGATCCGGCCATAGCCAAGCAGCAGCAGGTTGCGCCCGCGCAGATCCTGCGATTCCAGCCGGTTGCGCCAGGCCCACGGTCCCTTGCGCACCGCCGCATCCGCCCGCAGCACGCGTTTGGTTGCCGCGAGGATCATCATCATCGCGTGTTCCGCCACCGACGTCGAATTGACATCCCCGCAGACCGCCAGCGGAATGCCCTGCGCGGTCAGGGCCGCCACGTCCACCGCGTCATAGCCCACACCATGGCGGGAGACGAGCCGCAGGCGCTTCGCCCTGGCCACCGTCGCGGCGCTCATCGGTTGGGTTCGGATCAGCAGCGCGTCCGCCTCGCCGATCAGCGGCGCATAGCTTTCCTCCGAGATGTCGTCCACGTAGGTCGGCTCGATTCCCTTGCAGTCATCGAGCAACGCGCGGCCCGACGGGTGCAACATCCCGGCGACCAGCACCCTGTACATCAGTATGCCCCGCCGTCCGGCTCCGTGCTCCCGGACCCGACAGCCTCCCGGAACGCTTTCACATGCGCCGCCGCGCCTGCCGCGAGGATACGGGCATCGCCCGAGACGGTGGTCATGTGATAGCCCCAGCTCACCGCCCGCGCCGCATACTCTGGCGTCCCGCAATGCAACGCCGCCTTGATCCCGTGCCGGGCGCAGGTGTCGGCGATCTTGCGCAGCGCTGCGATCATCTCCGGCTCCTCCCGGTCGAAACCGGGGTTCAGCGTGCCGTCCGAAAGCGAGAACGCCAGGTCCGCCGGCCCCACGTAGATGCCGTCCAGACCCGGCGTCGCGGCGATGGCGTCGAGGTTCTCCATCGCCTGCTTCGTCTCCACCATGGCCCAGCCGATGACCTCGTCATTGGCCTCCTGCGCGATGCCGCCGCCCTGCGGATAGCTGGCCCGGGTCGGCCCGAAACTGCGCTGGCCCAGAGGCGGATAACGCATGTAGCTGACGAACTCCGCAGCCTGTTCGGGCGTGTTGATCATCGGACAGATCACCTGATAGGCGCCCGCGTCGAGCATCTTCATGATCGCCGCCGGATCGAGCCAGGGCACCCGGGCGCCAATCGTCACGCCACTGGCCCGCATCGCCTGGAACATCGGCAGGATATGGGAGTAATCGACCGCGCCGTGCTGACCGTCGATGCTGATCGCGTCATAGCCCTGCTCGGCCATGATTTCGGCGACGAAGGGCGATCCGATGGAGAGCCAGCCATGCAGGACCGGACGCCCCTCGGCCCAGATTTGCCTGAGCGGGTTCTTCTTCATGACTCAGACCTCCGAAAGCTGGATCGTGCGGGCTTCCGCGATGGATTTGAAACAGGCCTCCGCCAGCGCCAGCGCTTTCACCCCGTCGTCGAACGTCACCTCCGGCGCGGCCTTGCCCTCCACCGCGTCAACGAAGTTGTCGATCTCCGCGACAAAGGCGGCGTGATAGCGCTCGATGAAGAAGTGCTGCAGCGGCGCGGCGTGGTTCGTGAAGCCCTGCCCGTAGACCACCGCATTGTGCTCCCGGTGATTGTCCGACAGCGCCATGCCGCCCGATCCGAACAGTTCGACCCGCTGGTCATAGCCATAGACCGCCTGCCGCGAGTTTGTGATGATCGCCTGCTTGCCCGAAGCGGTGCTCAGCACCGCCGTGACGGTGTCATAATCGCCGCATTCTTCCATCAGCGCCGGATTGACCAGCCGTGCGCCCGTGGCGCTGACCGCAATGACTTCCTCGCCCAGCATGTAGCGCGCAAGGTCGAGATCGTGGATCGTCATGTCGCGAAAGATGCCGCCGGAGGTGCGGATGTAGCCGTCCGGCGCCATGCCGGGATCGCGGGAAGTGATCACCACCTGATGCAGATCGCCCAATCGCCCGTCAAGCAGAGCCGCCCGCGCGGCACGGTGTCCGGGATCGAAGCGGCGGCAGAAGCCGATCATCACCGGCACGTCCGATCCGGCCAGCGCCGCGCCGCAATCCCGCGCCCGGCCCAGATCGAGGTCGATCGGTTTCTCGCACAGCACCGCCTTGCCCGCCGCAACGCCGGCCTTGATGAACTCCACATGCGTCGACGTGGGCGTGGCGATCAGCACCGCGTCGGCATCCGAGGCAAAGGCCGCCTCCGGGCTGTCATACACCGCGCAGCCATGCCGGGCCGCCGCGGCCTGCGCCGCCGGGCCGTGGGTGTCGAACACCCCGGCCAGTGACGCACGCGGGTGAGCGGCGATGATGTCGGCGTGCATCTGTCCGATCCGGCCGCAGCCGAGCAGGGCGATTCTGGTCATGATTTCCTCCCGGGTCGTTTCCTGCAATATTCATTGCAAAAGCGTTGCATTGTCAATCCACGTTCCTTAGAGAGGAGAAAAGCACCACCGGAGCACGCCCGCCAGCCCGCAATCGGGCTCGCTGCGCGATCCTCTCACGGCTGCAAGAAACGCGCGGGTATCGCCGGTCCGAGCCATGCCAAGGCCGGCGGTTGCGGGTATAGCGTCGGCGGAACGAAGACCACACGCGGTGCGCCGCGACAGGGAGGACTTGAAATGCTGAAGGCGAAACTGGGCATGTCGCCCATCGCATGGTGGAACGACGATCTGCCGGAACTCTCCGACGATGTGAGCCTGGAGGAATGCCTGCGCCAGTCGCGCAGCGCGGGCTTCACCGGCATGGAAATGGGCCGCCGTTTTCCCTCCGACCCGGACGAGATGCTGCCGATCCTGAAGGCCGCAGACGTGACGCTCTGCGGCGGCTGGTTCTCCGGCACGCTGGCGGCGGATGGCGATCTCGCGGCGAACAAGGCCCGCATTTTGCCGATGATCGACCTGTTCAAGGCGGTTGGCGCACCCTGCATCGTCTATGGCGAGGTGGGCCTCTCGATTCAGGGCGACCGGAGCATTCCCCTTGCCCGCAAGGCGGTGCTGAGCGCCGACCAGATGAGGGCCTACGCCCGGCAGGTCACAGAATTCGGCGAATGGTGCGCGGATCAGGGCATGCCGCTCTCCTACCACCACCACATGGGCGCGGTGGTGCAGTTCGAGGAAGAACTCGACGCCTTCATGGCCGCATCCGGAGTCGGCATCCCGCTGCTGCTCGACGCCGGGCATCTCGCTTTTGCCGGGGGCGACCCGCTGGCCGCCATCGACAAGCACCACGCGCGGATCAGCCATGTCCACGTCAAGGACATCCGCCGCAGCGTGACCGACACGCTCGACCGCGAAAAGGAAAGCTTCCTCGACGCGGTCATCAAGGGCGCCTTCACCGTCCCCGGCGACGGCAGCCTCGATTTCGGAGCCATCGTGCAGAAATGTGCGGACCACGGCTACGAAGGCTGGTTCGTGGTGGAGGCCGAGCAGGACCCGGTCGCCAACCCGCCATTGAAGATGGCGCAGGTCGGTCATGCGGAACTGATGCGGGTGATGACAGCAGCAGGATACGAGGTGATCTCATGAACAGAATTGACGGAAAGATCGCGGTCGTCACCGGCGGCACGCAGGGTCTGGGCGCGGCGATTGCCACGCTCTTTGCCAAGGCCGGGGCCGCGGGGATCGTGATCGTCGGGCGCGGGCTGGAGAAGGGGCAAGCGAAGGCGGCGGCCATCACCGGGGAAACCGGTGTGCCGGTGGAGATGGTCGCGGCGGATCTGGGCAACATCGACGACGTGCGGGCCATCATCCCCGCGACGGAGGCCCGCTTCGGCCGCGTGGACATCCTGGTGAACGCCGCCGGGCTGACCGACCGGGGGAACCTGCTGAACACCACGCCTGAGCTGTTCGACCGGATGTTCGCGGTGAACACCCGAGCGCCGTTCTTCCTCATGCAGGACGCGGTGAAGCTGATGGAGAAGACCGGCGTGCAAGGCACCATGGTCAACATCGGCTCTACCTCCGAACGTGCGGGCCAGCCCTTCATCGCGCCCTATTGCGCCTCGAAGGCGGCGCTGGCCACGCTCACCCGCAACTCCGGCTATGCCCTCATGCGCAATCGCATCCGGGTCAACCAGTTGGACATCGGCTGGATGAACTCCGACAACGAACGCGCCTTGCAGGAGGCAGAGAGCGGCGATGCCGGGTTCATCGACCGGGTGGCGGCGACGATGCCCTTCGGGCGGCTGCTGGACCCGGCGGAGGTGGCGAAGGCCGTGCTCTGGATGGCCTCCGACGACAGCGGCATGATGACGGGCGCGGTGATCCACTTCGACCAGTCGGTCTGGGGCGGCTATGACGGGCAGGCCCCGGCCCCGGCGGAGAAGCTCACCGAATGACCTGACAGGCCCGGCCCCGCGCCGGGCCTTTGCGTTCCGGACTGTTCCTGACTGTCCGGCACGGAACCAAAGCGCCGCATCGGCGTTCTCCCTTGGACTGTCGCGCAAACGTGATTGCGCCGCCAACGACAGACCGAAACAACACAGGGGAACACTCCGATGACCGCCGTCGATCGCACCGCGACCCATATCAAGGACGCCGCCGAAACCACCGCCGCCGACCTCCGCCAAGCCGCGGAGGACGCGGCGGACCACGTCCGCGACACCGCCGAAACCAAACTCGACGACGGGGCCCACGCCCTGACCGATGGCGTGACCGACCGGGGCGACGCCTACGCCGATGCCGCCCGCCGCGCGGGCAGCCAGTTTCCGGCCGGCTCGCTCGAAGAGCGCGCCATGCAGGAGATCGCCAACCGCATCGACGGGGCGCTGAGCCATGTCCGCGACAAGGGCTTCGACGAGTTGAGCCGCGATGTGGCGACCTTCGCCCGACGCAACCCGCTGCTGTTCCTCGGCGGCGCCGTGCTCGCCGGGTTCGCCGCCGCCCGGGTACTCAAGGCCGAGACACCCCGCGCCGCCCCGGCCTACTCCGACGATCCTTGGGCCGGGCACCTGTCCGCGCCTGCCGTCGCCACCGGAGACGCGCAATGATGGAGCCGGGCCGCCAGCCACAGGACGACATCCGCGCCCTGCCCGACCTGCTCGCCGACCTCGCCACGCAGATGCGCAAGCTGTTCGTGACGGAGGTGAAGCTGGCAAAGGCGGAACTCTCCGAGAGCGCCCGCAGCGCCGCTACGGGGCTGGGTTTCGTCGTCGCCGCCGCGCTGATCGCCTTGGTCGCGGTGCAGGCGCTCGTCGCCGCCGCTGTCATCGGCCTCGCCGAAGCGGGCCTGAGCTGGCTTGCCGCGACGCTGATCGTCGGCGGTCTGCTGGCCCTGGCCGCACTCATCCTGGCCCTTCTGGCGCGGTCGAAACTGTCGAGCCGCGCCCTGACACCGAACAGAACCGTTAACCAGGTCCGCAAGGACCTGACCCTGACCGAGGAGATGACCCATGGCTAATGCACGCATCGAAGAGCTCGAACGGGAAGCCGAAACCCAACGCTCCCGCGTCTCCGACATTGCCCACCGCCTGAAGGACAGCGCCAATCCGGTGCGCGCCGGGCAGGAGGCGATCCGCACCAGCGCCGACTGGGCGCAGGAGGCGGCCTCCTCGCTGGGCGAGATGGCCAAGAAGAACCCCGCCGCGCTTGCCCTGATCGGCACCGGCGCCGCGCTGCTGATCGCACAATCGACGCGCGCGCCGCAGCCGGAACAGCCGCAACCGCAGCCGGACCCGCTGCGCAGCGGCCCGTCCTCGCGGTCGCTCGAACTGTCTCTGGATCGCGGTCTGGAGAAGCTGCCGGAAAGCGCCCGCCGCCGGGTGATCGCCGCCCGCGAACATGCGCTCGACGCCCAGCGCAAGCTGGAGCGCCACGCGGCAAGGCTGGGCGAGACCGCCACCCGCACGCATCAGGAGCACCCCTTCACCACCGCCGCAATCGCCATCGGCGTCGGCGCCATCGCGGGAGCGCTGCTACCCTCGACGAAACAGGAAGGGGCCCTGCTCGGCGCCCGCCGCGACGCGGCGCTGCGCAAGGCCGAAGCCCTGCTGCACGAGGAAATCGACGCGCTTCAGGCCCGCGCCAGCGCGGCGCTGAAGGACGGTGTGGAGGCGACGCGCTCAAATGTTTGACGGCGCCCTGAGGCCCTCCGGTCTGCGTCTGGCGCAGACCTGGAGCCTCGTCATCATCGCGGCGCTGCTCGTCGTCACCAGCCTGCGGCTGGCAGAGAGCTTCGTCGCTCCCATTGCCCTCGGGCTCGTCCTGTCCCTTGTCCTCGCCCCCTCGGTCAGCATCCTGCACCGCCTCGGGGTGCCCCGGGCCGTCAGCGCCACGGCTGCCCTGCTCTTCGCCGCGTTTTTCTTCTTCATCCTTGTCGTGCTGCTCGGGCCGGTGCTAATCGACGCCACGCAGCAGCTGCCGCTTGTGCTGCAGGAGGTGCATTACTACCTGCAGCGCCTTACCTACTCCATCCGCGGCCTTGAAGACCTCGGCGACGAACTGGAGCGGTCGCTGACGCAGGGCGGCGAAGAGGCCATGCCGACGATGATCGACATGATGTGGATGGCGCCGAATTTCCTCGGCCAGTCGCTGATCTTCGCGGGCACCGTGTTCTTCTTTCTGATGACGCGGGACGAGATATACGCCACCTTCACCCGCATGGCCCCTGCCCTGCGCAAGGCTGACCGCGCGGTGTCGCATTACTTTGTGACCATCACCATGATCAACGCGGGGCTTGGCGTGGCCACCGCCGCGGTCATGATGGCCATCGGGGTCAGCTACCCGATGATCTGGGGGGTTGCGGCGTTCCTGCTGAACTTCCTGCTCTATCTCGGCCCCATCGCCCTCATCGGCGCATTGACCGTCGCCGGCATCACCCAGTTCAACGGCGTCTACTCCTTCCTTCCCGCGCTCGGCTATTTCGCGCTGAACATGACCGAAGCACAGTTCGTCACGCCTTTTCTCGTCGGGCAGCGCCTGCAGATGAACCCGCTGGGCATCTTTCTTGGCATTCTCTTCGGTCTGTGGCTCTGGGGGCCGATCGGCGGGATCGTGGCAATTCCCACGATGATCTGGCTCACTACGTTCTGGATTTCGTCGCCCCGGTTCACCACGCCGCAAGAGGACGCGCAGGCACTATGAGCATGGACTTCGCCCCCCTGCCCGGTGCGGCCCCGGACGCGCCGCGCAAGACCGGCATCGAGATCGAATTCTCCGGCCTGACCGAAGAGGCGGTTGCCGGGATCGTCGCCCGGACGCTCGGGGGCGAGGTGCACTCCGATGGCGCCCATGCCTACCGGGTCAGCGGCACCGAGCTGGGCGAAGTCCGGATCGAGCTGGACATCTTCCTGCGCAAGAAACAGGGCGGCAAGCTGCTGGAAAACGGTCTCGATCTCGCGCGCGCGGTGATTCCGGTGGAGATCGTGACCGACCCGCTGACACCGGAGCAGATCGGCGAGCTGGACGCCCTGCGCGCGGTGCTGCGCCGCGAAGGCGCGGAAGGCTCCTCGCAGGGCGTCTTCCTCGGCTTCGGCGTACACCTCAACCCGGCGCTGTCCGGAACGCCGGAGCATGACGGCGCAGTGATCCTCGCCTTTGGCCTGCTGGAGGATCACCTGCGCGCGGCCTTTCCGCTCGACACCACCCGCCGCCTGCTGCCCTTCGTCGATCCCTGGCCCCGGGCGCTGGTGGACGATCTGGCGGAGGCGCGGAGCCCTTCAATATCGGACATCATGGACCTCTACGCCACGCACACCACGAGCCGGAACCACGGGCTCGACCTGCTGCCGGTGTTCAAGGACGCCGCGCCGGACCGCTTTGCCCGCCTCTTTCGCCATACCGACGGCCACGTCTCCGGCCGCCCCGCCTTTCACGTCCGCCTGCCGGATTGCCGCATCGATGAGGCGGACTGGTCGCTTCACGAAGCCTGGGACATGTGGCAGCTGGTGGAGCGTGTCGCGCAGGAGGACGCGCTTCTGGACCGGCTGTGCGAGGACAGGCTGGCGCAAAGAGGCCGCCTGCTGACTACCCGGAGCGGCTGGGCCCGGCAGGTCGATGCGCGCCTCGCGGAGTCCGGCCTCGGAGCGACGGCATGACCCGACCGCTTATCGGAGTGACGACCTCGCGCCGCTCGGGGTGGCGGGTGTATCCGCTGGTCAACCTGAACCTCTGGCTCGCGGGCGGGCGTGGCATTCGCTGGGGCGCGGGACGGCCTGCGGACCTCGGCACCGTGGACGGCATCATCATCGGCGGTGGCGACGACATCGCGCCGGAACTCTACGGCGGACGGCTCGGGATTTCGGCCCGGCTCGACCGCGCCCGCGACGATTTCGAACGCACTCTGGCCGAGCAGGCCATCGCGCGGGGCATCCCGGTACTCGGCATCTGCCGCGGGGCACAGATGCTCAACGTCGCGCTCGGCGGCACGCTCGACCAGACCGCCTGGCAGACCTACGGCCAGCAGGAGGTCATTCGCACCGTCCTGCCCCGCCGCGCCATCGACATCATCCCGGGCAGCGTGCTGGAGCGCATCGCCGGGCCGGAGGAAATGACCGTCAACGCCCTGCACACGCAGGCCATCGACCGCACGGGCCACGGCCTGCACGTGGTGGCGCGGGACAAGTCGGGCATGCCGCAGGCTGTGGAACGGCAGGGCGATCCGTTTGCGCTCGGCGTCCAATGGCACCCGGAACACCTGTTCTATGCCCGGCGGCAGCGGGCGATCTTCCGCGCCCTTGTCGAGGCGGCGCGGGGCCACGCGGAATCCCGCGCGGCGGTGCCGAAAGCGGCAGAGGCCTGACCGGGCAGGCCTCCTCCAGGCCAGGTGCGCCGATTTCCTGCGAGGAAATCGGACCGAACTCTTTGAAAGAGTTCGGCCGCGATACTCAGGCGTCCGGATTGAAATCGCCCGCCACGAAGCTCACCGAATAGACGTGGTGCGACTCGCCAGAGTCGACATTTTCCGTGCCTTCCAACTGCGTCACGAACGCCCGCATCAGCGTACTCCCGAGCCCGGTGCTCTCCGTCGCGTCCGCATCCGGTGGCGTTACCGGCGTGCCGACCGTGTTGCGGATCGAGAAACGCACAAGGCGGCTCGGCTCGTCGAACGTCAGGTCGATGCGGATCTCCGCCGGTCCGTCCGGCGGGATGCCGACGTATTTCAGCGCATTCGTCAACGCCTCCGCCAGCAGCATGGACAGCGGTACCGCCTGGTCCGGGAACAGCATCACGTCCTGCAGTTCCGTACGCACGCGCACGCCGCTCTCACCGGGCATCCCGGAGAGATCCTTGACCATGGCCTCGATCATCTCGGCGGCATTGACGGCGCTGGTGTCGGGCTTGGTGTAGAGCGTGCGATGCAGCGTCGCGAGGCCGCGTACACGGCGCTGCAGACCGGCGAGCATCCGCCGCGCCTCCGGGGTCTTTGCAGTGCGGGCCTGCATGTTCATGATCGAGGCGATGAGCTGCAGGTTGTTCTTCACCCGGTGGTGCACCTCGCGCAGCAGGACCTCCTTGTCGCGCAGGTCCTGCTCCTGCTGGGCCTCCGCCTGGGCGAGAAACAGCACCATCCGGTTGAACGCCCGCGCGGTGTCGGCCAATTCCTCCGGCGGGTTGTGCAGTTCCACCCGCCCGCCGTGCAACTCGCCGAGCGCATACTTGCGCATCGCCGAACGCAGCTCCGAAATGTGCCGGATCACCAGCCGCTGCACCCCGAAATAGGCCACCGTCACGCCCACCCCCCACATCAGGATGGGGAACAGAATCGACAGGATGAAACTGAACTGTGCGGCGTTTTCCGCGCCGCTGCTCTGCGGCCAGCTGCCGACGAGCACGACACTACCCGGAATCATCTCCGAAATCGCGAAGACCCGCTCCTCGCCGTTGCCCGCCATCGCGTCGAAGGTCTCGCCGACCCGCTCGGCCAGCGTGGCCCAGACCTGCGTGCTCTGCGGCATGAACTGTGGCGCCGCCTCGACCCCGCCGGTGGCCGAGATCACCTCGCCCTCGATGTTGATCGTCGCCAGCCGGAGGCCTTCGTCCTCGGTGCTGTCCGACATCAGCGCATTGGCCAGCCGGTGCGGGATCGAGATGCTCACGTAGCCGACCATCTCACCCGACATCCAGACCGGGTGGCTGACCACGATGACCTGCTGCCCGGTGACCGAGCCACGCTTGCTGATCTCGATCGTCGGCTTCTTGCCTTCCATGATGTTCTTGAACACCAGGTTGTCGGAAAAGTCCCGGGTGACCCGGGCCGAACTGCAGGTCATGATGCCGGTGCTGCGCACGAAACCGGCAAAGATGAACTGCGGGTGGTTGCGGATGAACTGCGCCATGACCTCGGTGCAGGTGCCCGCGGGTGCGGCAAGCACCGTCGCTCCCAGACCCTGCGCCGCGCCGAGCGCCTCCTGGATCAACTCGCGCTCCGCCAGCGCCGCCTCCACCGTGCGCCCCTTCAGCGACGCGCGGTTGAGCGAGCGGGCCTCGTCCAGCACTGCCTGTGTCTGGTAAAGGGAAATCACCCCGAGCGGCAACAGCGCCAGGGAGAGCATCGCCACAAGGCGTGCGGACAAGCTGCGAAGCTTTGCTATTCGTCGCCTCAAGCGCGTGGGCCTCCTGTCAAACCCTGTCCGGCGCCCGCAAACCGGGCGCCGTCCCGTCGTTGTTCAGCAAACCTCAGGCTGCGCTCGGGTTCTCGGCGACGATACCGGACGTGACGATGTCCGTCGCCTCCAGCCGGTCGTCCTCGTCCAGCCCCATCAGCTCCGCCAGCCGCGCCCGCGCCCGGTTGACCCGGCTCTTGATGGTGCCGACCTTGACGCCGCAGGTCTCGGCCGCCTCCTCGTAGGAGAAGCCCCCCGCGCCGACCAGCACCAGCGCTTCCTTCTGCTCCGCATTGAGCTGCGCGAAGGCCGTGTTGAAATCCCGCATCTGCAGGCGTCCGTCATGGTCCGGTTTCTGCGCCAGATTGGCGGACAAGACGCCGTCGCCATCCTCCACCTCGCGCCGCGCCTTGCGGAAGTGCGAGTAATAGGTGTTTCGCAGGATGGTAAAGAGCCAGGCCCGCATGTTGGTGCCTGCCTCGAAACTCTCGATCTTGGTCCAGGCCTTGACCAGCGCATCCTGCACCATGTCGTCGGCGAGGGCCGAATTGCGCGTCAGGCTCATCGCGAACGCGCGCATGGCCGGAATGTGCTCGACCAGTTCCTCGCGGGGATCAAGCGTCATTCTGCCGGTCCTTGTCCGACATCGTCCCGGCCCCGGCCTGCTGCAACTGGGCCAGCAACTGCGTGAACCGATCCGGAACATCCTGGTTCAGGACATCGTCGTAGGCGCGCTTGAGGTTCGCCTCGATCTCCTGTTGCAGGCGGGAATTGTTATTGTCTGCCGTCATGCATCACACGTCATTTTTTGGGTTTTTCCATGGTTTGCTTGGAACCGAACGCGTGCTTCGGCGTTTGGTTCCCAGAAACGTGAAAAAAAAGGACGTTAACAATGACCGAAGTTACCGGCGGGGATCTGGCAACACGCGTGGGCAGCAGTCTCCCCTATCTGCGCCGTTATGCGCGGGCGCTGACCGGCTCGCAGCAACGCGGCGACCAGTACGCCATGGCCGCGCTCGAGGCCATCCTCAGCGATCCGGCCAGTTTCGACACCTCCCTGACGTCCCGGTGTGCCTTGTTCAAGGTGTTCCACTCGATCTGGATCACCACCGGTGCGCCGCTCAGCGACGAGGAAACCGGGCTGGCAAGCAAGGCCCAGAGCCACCTGGCGCGGCTCACCTCCGGCACGCGCGAGGCGCTGCTCCTGCACACCATCGAGGAACTCACCTTTGCCGAGGTCGGACAAGTCATGGACATACCGGCCTCCGAGGCCGAACAGCTTGTCAGCATCGCCTATACCGAGATGGCCGAGAGTGTCTCGGGCCGCGTGATGATCATCGAGGACGAGGCGATCATCGCCGTCGATCTCGAAGCCATCACCTCCGAAATGGGCCACAAGGTGACGGGCGTGGCGCGCACGGAATCCGGCGCGGTCGAGCTTGCCGGCCGCGAGACGCCCGACCTGATCCTGTCGGACATCCAGCTGGCGGACAATTCCTCGGGCATCGACGCCGTCAACCGCATCCTGAAGTCGCATCCGGATGTCCCGGTGATCTTCATCACCGCCTATCCGGAACGCCTGCTCACCGGCGAAGGCCCCGAACCTGCCTTCCTCATCTCCAAACCCTACACCGAGGAGCAGGTCCGCTCGGCAATCAGCCAGGCGATGTTCTTCTCCTCGACCGAAACCCTCAAGGCCTGACCGTTCCTCTCATGGCCAAAGGCGGAACCCCCGGCGCGCGTGCCGGGGGTTTTTTCGTGTCTCAGCCGGTCTTGGCGGTGGCACGGAGCATCCAGGCCGCCTGTTCGTGAAACGCGCTTCGGGCGGTTGCAAGATCTTCCGTCACCGGGTCCGCCAGCCCGCCGACAAGCCGGATCAGCGCGTGCAGGCGATGCGCCACCCGCTCGTGGTCCGACGCCAGGTCCTCGACCATCTCAGCCGCACTCGGCGTGCCCGCCTTGTCCTCGATCTGCGAGCGTTCGACGATCTCCCCCATCGTCATCGGCGCGAGATGCCCCAGCGCCCGAATGCGCTCGGCCAGTTCGTCCGCCGCGGCGAACATGTCCTCGTACTGCCCCTCGGTCAGCTTGTGCAGCGGAAAGAACAGCGGCCCCTCGACGTTCCAGTGATAGGCGTGGGTCTTGAAGGTCAGGCGGTAGGTGTCCGCGAGCACATCCGCCAGCGCCTGGGAAATGCGCTCCGCCTCCTTCACACCTGTGGCGATCTCGTCGGTGCTCGGGGTGACATTCAGTGCGTCTTTCATCTCGGTCTCCATCCTGTGTTGGTGTTCGGTAAGATTCACCGAAACAACGCGGGCACCGCCCGAATGTTCCGCATCACGCGACCGAACCCTGCTCACAACCATATGATAATAAAGAAAAAGGCGGGGCCGATAAGCCCCGCCTCATGTCGTTACCCGTCTTGTCTGCCGGATCAGGGCGTCCGGCCCCGCAGGGCGCGGGCCACCATGGCGACCACGAACAGGATGAGGAACAGGACGAACAGAACCTGCGCCACACCGGCGGATGCAGAAGCGATGCCACCAAAACCAAAAACCCCGGCGATGATGGCAACGACGAAGAAGAGAAGAGCCCAATACAGCATGGGAAGTCCTTTCAGGTTGCCTTGTTTGCTATCTGCCCTGTCAACCCCCGGTCGGCCGAAAAGGTTCCCGCAGATTTTCGGGTCATCGAATCGTGACCGTCCGGAACTTAATCCCGGCGCGGCGGTTTCTCTCACAACACGCACACCGTGAAAGGAGACTTCTCATGACGACCGTTCACCCGATGGAAGCCGATACCCGCATCACCAGCGAAAGCGAAACCGAGAGCCTTGCGGACCGCGCCCGCCGCAGCGTGCACGACGCCCGCGACAAGGCGTCCCAAACCGCCGCCGACCTGCGCGAGCGGGCCGAAAAGGCGGGTCACGACCTGCGCGACCGCGCGGACCGGGCGAGCCATGACCTGCGCGAGCGGGCCGAGTTCGAATACGAGCTTGGCAAGGAGCGCCTCGGCAAGGCCGGAAGCGAGGCCGAGCGCCTCGTGAAGGACAACCCCGCCCTCGCCATCGCCGGCGCGGTTGGTGTCGGTGTCCTCTTGGGTCTTGCCCTTGGAAACAGCCGTCGCGGCTGACCTTTTTGTCTTGCGAGTTGACAGGGTTACCCTGACGAGTGGCAGGCAGCGTCCTTGGACGCTGCCTGTTATCGTTCCGGCCTGTGGGATCGCGCTTCCCTCCCCCGTGGGGAGGGTCAGGGTGGGGGAAAGGTCTGCGTGGGGGACAGCAGGGCCTGGCTATCCGGGCCATAGGTCAAGCCGCGAACCGGATCTCGAACACCGCGCCGCCTGCAGCTTCGATCAGCACGATATCCGCCCCGTGCGCCCGGAGCAGGGTGCGCACGATGAACAGCCCCATCCCTGTCCCGTCCCTGCCCCGCCGTGTCGTGAAGAAGGGTTCGAAGATGCGCTCCCGGTTGCCCGGCGAAATCCCCGGCCCGTCATCCGCTACCGTCAGAACCCCCGGCCCGGCCCGCAGCGTGACCCGGCTCGCCCCGTGCCGCGCGGCGTTGCCGGTCAGCTGTTCGAGCACCACCGCCAGCCCCTCGGCGGCCATCGGCAGCACGGCGTCGCCGTTGACGACCACCGGCAGGCCCGGTGTCTGCATCACCGCCAGCGCCTCCGCCACTGTCGCCCGCCCGGGATACCGCACCTCCCGCGCCCGCGCCGCCCGGCGCAGCGCCTCCAGTTGCTCCTCGATCTGCCGCCGTGCGCCGTCGATCTGCGCCAGCAGGACCCGGTCCTCGGCCTCGAGCCCGCCGTCCTCCAGCAGTTCCACCGCCGCCCGGATCGCCGAGACCGGCGTCTTGATCTCATGCGTGACGTGATCGGAATAACTGCGCAGGCTGCTCTCGCGGTCCCGCAGAACCTCCGCCATCTCCATCACGCTCTTCGCCGTCGCGTGCAGTTCCTTCGTGCCGAAATGCGCGGGCGGCGCGGTGCCCTCGCGCGGCGCGGCCATCACCTGTGCCGCGTAGACCTGCAGCGCATGGATCGGCCGCAGCAGCAGCCGCACCAGCAGCCAGCCGAGGAACGCCGTTGCCGCCGCGATGCACAGCCCGAGCAGGACCGCCGCCTGCCGGTAGCCGATCTCCGGCCCGAGGTAGCGGAACACCACCAGCCCGGCCAGCGAGATGATGAGCGTCCCCGCCAGCCCGCCGCCCAGCACGAACCCCAGCGACGGCCGCCACCGCCGTTTGCTCATGCCGCGCCCAGCCGCATGCCGACGCCGTGCACCGTCTCCAGCGCCTCCGGTGCGCCCGCCTCCGCCAGCTTGCGCCGAAGGTTGCGCAGGTGGCTGTCCAGCGTCCGGTCCGAGACCGGGCTGTGCGCGCCCCATTGCGCCTCGATCATCTGCCGCCGCGAGCGCACCTGCCCAGGATGCCGCATCAGATGGTCCAGCAGGGCAAATTCGGTGGACGTCAGTGCAATCTCGCGCTCCCCCACCCAGGCCCGATGCGCCGCCCGGTCGAGCCGCAGATCGCCATGCCGCGCCTCGCTGCGGTTGCCCGTGCCGTGCGTCCGCTTGAGGATCGCCCGCACCCGCGCCACCAGCTCACGCGGGCTGAACGGCTTGGTGACGTAGTCATCCGCCCCCAGTTCCAGCCCGACGATCCGGTCCACCTCGTCGTCCCGCGCTGTCAGGAACAGGATCGGCACCTCCGAATGCGCCCTTATCCGGCGGCAGACTTCGAAGCCGTCCATCTCCGGCAGGCCGACATCCAGCACGATCAGGTCCGGTGCCTCGCGCCCGGCGTGCGTCAGCGCCGTCTGCCCGTCGCCCGCCGTCACCACGGCATATTCCGCCCGCTCCAGCGCCATCCGCACCAGCTCCCGCAGCCGGGGATCGTCATCGACCAGAAGGATCTTCATCATCGTCACTCCTCCCCGGATTTATTGCAGGACCCGCCATGCGCGGAAAGTCCAATCGCGCCAGCCGTCGATTTCCGGGGCATGCCGCGCCTCGCAGTAGAGATAGCTGATCTCGCTGTCGATCGCGTCGTCGCGCATCCGGATTTCCGTCACCACCCGGCTCGCCATCTCGCCCAGATCGCAGACATAGCGGATGTCGATCTGCTCGACCGAAGCCACCTCCCGCGTCAGCTGCTGCCGTGCCACGATTTCCGCGAAGTTCACGAAACAGGCTCCGTAGAGCGTCGCAAGGCCAAGAACCAGCAACCGGACCCGCAGCCACGCATTGTCCCGCCTATTCACGATCTGCCAGCCGATCAACCCAAGCCCCACCGCGACCAGCGCCATCCAGATCATCGCGTGCAGCCGCAGGTAGGTCAGCCCGTATGCCTCCACATAGAGTTCCAGCCGCAGCGCCGACGACGCACACAGGGCCACGTTCTGCGCCAGCCAGAGCATCAGCAGCGGCATCAGCGCCTTGTGTTCCCGGGCAAAGGGCCGCGCCATCAGGGCAAAGACTCCGGCGAGCATCGCCGTCAAAACCAGCGGATAGGCGCCGCGATGGGCGTATTCGGCATAACTCATCCCCTCCGGCAGGCTGCCGCCGCCGACGAGGATGTTCAGGTCCATCACCGTCTGGACGCCGAGCAACCCGTTGAACACCCACAGCGCCCGCAGCACCGAGCCGGGATTGACGCCGAGGTTCAGGCCAGCGCCCTGCCAGCGCGGCAGGGTCACGGTCTTCGGCCCCGCCGTCAGCAAGGGCCAGACGAACAGCGCAACGCCGGTCCAGAAGACCAGCCGGACGATAACCTCCTCCGACGGCTCGAACGTCAGCACCTGCGACAGGCGCAACTCCAGCACCGGGTTCGCCTCGATCATCAGGCTGAGCAGGATCAGCCCGCCGCCCACCGGCATCGCCCAGTTGCGGAAGAGCGCCTTGAGAACACCCCGGTCAGGGCGCGGGATCATCCCGGCGTCGATCTGTCCAACCCTGGCCAGCGCCATGAAGCCCGCCACCAGTGGCGCGAAAGGTGCTCCCATCAAGCCGAGGTACAGCCGCACCCCCTGCCCGGCCAGCACACCCGCCGCCGTGCCCAGAGGCCAGCGCAGCAGCGCCAGAGCGGCCAGCAGGCCCGCCATCAAGAAGGCGATGGAGAGCATCTGTACATGCTCGATCACCGGCAATGCGCCCAGAAAACACAGGAAAACCGGCAGCTTCCAATCCCGCCGCGCCTGCCCCAGCGCCAGAAACCCCGCCAGCACCGCAAAGGCAAAGAGCGCCAGCGACAGCCCGGCGTTCTCCTGCCAGAACAGGAAGTCCGCCAGCACCACCAGCGCCAGCAGGACAAGCACCAGCCGCCTCGGCACCCGCTCCAGCATCGCCTTAGCCGGGGACCCGGCCGCGCCGCCGTCCTCCGCCGTCGTCTCGCTCATCAGCCACCAGCCGTCACGCGCCAGGGCACGCGGCACGCCGCGCAGGGTCAGGATGTCCATGGGTGTCCCTCTTTTTCACCGTTTCATTGCGGAACGGTGTGTCAGAAGGTCAGGTCATACCGGGTGCACCGGATGTGCAGAAATTCCGCAGACGCGTCAGTCGGCCTTGGAGTCATGGAAGAAACGCGGCGGCAGTACGCGCTCCCGGTCATTCTCGCAAGGCACCTGCGCCGCCCAGTCGGCATAGAAGCCGGTACTCGCGCGGTCGAACAGCGCTTCCAGGGCAGCGATCGGATCGCGCTCGTGGTAATCCACCCGCAGCGTCAACGGCGCGTGCTCCGGATGCAGGATCAGCAGCGCGGCGGACATAAGCCCCCGGCTGTCGCTCCCCGCGGTCTCGCCCTCGCGCAGCGCCGCGATCAGCCGGTGCCCGAGGCTCCCCTGCGTGGTCCTGTACCCCTCCGCCACCGCATGCAGGACATCCTGCGAGGCCAGCAGGTTGCCCGCGACGATGCCGCCCTGGGTAAAGCAATGCCCCATCGCAGGCGTGTTATCGGCACCGGTGAAGGCCGCCGCGCCGCCGTGCAGGTCCAGCGCCGAGAGTTGCCGCTGCGCCCGGCCGCTGTCCGGCGCGGTGACCGCCTCGACCGCCGCCTCGGCGCTTGCGCCCGCGGCCATGCGGTCCAGCACGGCCTCGCCCCAGAAGGTCGATGGCGCCGCGCCCTGGCTGGCGGACAGGCCAACCCCGACCCGCCCCCGCAGGACCCACCCCCCGACGCACAGCGACCCGGTCGTTGCCGCGCCCCCAAGCGCGCCGGTTTCGGGGTCGTGAACGAGGATCGAGTAAGTCATGGGCAGTCTTCCTTCCGTGCCCCTCAAAATTATCATGAAAAATTGACCGATGCAATTTATCATGATAATTTTGAGAAAACATAACCGACAGGGAGTCGCCAACAATGAACCTTCTGACACTGACGCGCCGGACCTTGCTGGCCGCCGCAACCTCCACGCTGGCCCTCGGGGCGCTGACCCTCTCGGCGCAGGCGCAAACGCCCGAAGGCGTGTTGATCGTCGGCCAGATTGCCGAGCCGAAATCGCTCGACCCGGCAGCGGTGACGGCGGTGAACGACTTCCGCATCCTCGTGAACCTCTACGAGGGTCTGGTGCGCTACAAGCCGGGCACGCTGGAGGTGGAGCCGGGGTTGGCGGAAAGCTGGGAGATCTCCGAGGACGGCACGGAATATACCTTCAAGCTGCGCGAAGGGGTGATGTTCCACGACGGCACGCCCTTCAACGCCGAAGCGGTGAAGTTCAACTTCGACCGGATGCTGAAGGAGGATCACCCCTATCACGACACCGGCCCCTTCCCGCTTGCCTTCTTCTTCGGCTCGGTCGAGGAAACCTCGGTGGTCGACGATTACACGGTGAAATTCAAGCTGAACGGCCCGTATGCGCCTTTCCTGTCGAACCTCGCCTACCCGACCGGCCTCCTGGTCTCCCCCGCCGCCGTCGAGGCGAACGGGGCCGACTTCGGCCGCAGCCCGGCGGGCACCGGGCCGTTCAAATTCGCCGAATGGCGCTCCAACGAGGCGGTGGTGATCGAGAAGAACCCGGACTACTGGGGCGACCCGGCAGGCACCGAGGCGGTTGTCTTCCGCCCGATCACCGACGCCAACACCCGAGTGGCGGAAATGCTCGCGGGCGGCATCGACATGATGGTCGAGGTGCCGCCGACCGCGCTCTCGCAATTCGAGGGCGACGGCTTCAAGGTGGTCGAACAGGCCGGCCCGCACGTCTGGTTCCTGATCCTGAACGCCAAGGAAGGCCCCTTTGCGGACAAGAAGGTGCGGCAGGCGGCGAATTACGCGATCAACAAGGAAGCGCTGGTGAACGACGTGCTGGAAGGCACGGCGGATGTGGCCGCGGGCCCGACCCCGCCCGCCTTCGCATGGGCCTACAACGAGGCGCTGGACCCCTATCCCTATGATCCGGAGAAGGCCAAGGCGCTGCTGGCCGAGGCCGGGGCGGAGGGGGCCGAGCTGACCTTCTTCGTGACCGAAGGCGGCTCCGGCATGCTCGATCCCGTCGCCATGGGCACCGCCATTCAGGCCGACCTCGCCGCCGTGGGTTTCGACGTGAAGATCGAGACCTACGAGTGGAACACCTTCCTCGGCGAGGTGAACCCGGGGCTGGAGGGCAAGGCGGACATGGCCGAAATGGCCTGGATGACCAACGATCCCGACACCCTGCCCTACCTCGCCCTGCGCAGCGAAGCCTGGCCGGACAAGGGCGGGTTCAACTCCGGATACTATTCGAACCCGGAAGTCGACAAACTGCTGGAAGAGGCGCGGGTCGCCACCGATCAGGACATGCGGGCCGATCTCTACAAGAAGATGCAGACGATCGTGCAGGAGGATGCGCCCTGGGTGTTCGTCGCCAACTGGAAGCAGAACGCGGTGACGTCCGACCGGGTGGAGAACTTCTCGCTCGAGCCGTCCTTCCTGCTGCAATTGCAGGATGTCGTGAAGAACTGAGCGGTTTCGGGCGCTGACGCGCCCGACCGTGGGGGGGGGGGGGGGCCCCCCCGCCCCCCCCCACAGGGA
>NZ_JBNAGK010000005.1:82102-190505 GCF_049803835.1 Tropicibacter sp. S64
GTGTGGTCACCTCGTGCGGGTTGGGGGGCGCGGCCGCCCCCCCCCGTCCGGGGGTTTCACCCCCGGACCCCCAGGATATTTGGAGCAATTGGAAGATGGGGGCCTCGGCCCGGTCCGATGCCGATTGTCCTGACACGCCATCCGGAGGTGAGCAATGGGTGCGTATATTCTCAAACGCCTGATTTCGGCGATCCCGGTGCTGCTCGGGATCACTGTGATCGTGTTCCTGATCATGGCAATGATCCCGGGCGATCCGGCGACGGCCATCCTCGGCAGCTACGCGACGCCGGACAACGTGGCCAAGATCAACCGGGACCTCGGTTTGGACAAGCCTCTGGTGGCACGATACTTCATCTGGCTCGGCAACATGCTGACCGGGGATTTCGGCCGCTCGTTCAGCCTCAACAGGCCGGTGCTGGACGAGATCCTCGAGCGGTTCTCCGCCACGCTGGTGCTTGCCGGGACGGCCTTTGTCCTCTGCTCCGTGCTGGGCATCCTTGCCGGTGTGGTCTCCGCCGCGCGCCAGTACAGCTGGGCCGACAAGGCCATCACCTTCACGGTGCTGATCGGCATCTCCGTCCCGTCCTTCTTCCTCGGCATGATGATGATCCTGCTCTTCGCGGTGAACCTCAAATGGCTGCCGGTCTCCGGCATGTACGCGATCTACGGCGGTGGCGACCTGCCCGATCTGGCAAAACACCTCGTCATGCCGGCGCTGGCATTGGCCGCCGTGGCCACTGGCGTTGTCGCACGGCTCTCGCGCTCCGCCATGCTCGAAGTCCTCAGGCAGGATTTCATCCGCACCGCCCGCGCCAAGGGAGTGCCGGAACGGCGCGTGCTCTATGGCCATGCCCTCAGGGCCGCCATGGTCAGCATCATCCCGGTGCTGGGCATCCAGGCGGGGTTCGTGCTCTCCGGCGCGGTCTATATCGAGATGGTCTTCCAGTGGCCCGGTGTCGGGCGGATGCTCGTCGATGCGATCCTGAAACGCGACATCCTGCTGGTGCAGGGCGGCGTTGTCTTCGTCGCGGCCTGCTATGTGCTGTTCAACATCGCGGTGGACGTGGCGCAGAGCCTGCTCGACCCGAGGATCAAGACATGAGCTTCCTGCGTCTCCTCTTCCGCAACCGCCTGGCCGCGCTCGGCGCCGTGGTGCTCGCCGTCATCCTCCTGCTGGCCATCGTCACGCCGCTGCTGCCGCTGGCCGACCCGGACGTGACCGACACCGCGAACAAGTTCGCCCTGCCCTTCGCCGAGGCGGGCCTCCTCGGCACGGATCACCTTGGCCGCGACCTCCTCGCCCGCCTGCTTTACGGCACCCGCCTCAGCCTTGCGGTCGGCATTGCCGCCGCCGTCATCGCCGCCACCATCGGCAGCGCCATCGGCATCATCGCGGGCTACTACGGCGGACGCACCGACAACATCATCATGCGCATCGTGGACATGCTGATGGCCTTTCCCTACATCCTGCTGGCCCTCGCCATCGTCGCCGCCCTTGGCCCCGGCCTGATGAACGCGCTCATCGCCGTGGCCGCCGTCAATGTCCCGTTCTTTGCCCGCAACATCCGCGGCGTGACCGTGTCCCTGGCCGGCCGCGAGTTCGTCGATGCGGCGCGGCTGGCGGGCATGGGCAACACCCGGATCATCCTGTCGGAAGTCCTGCCCAACGTGCTTCCTGTCATCGTCATCGCCATGTCCACCACCGTCGGCTGGATGATCCTCGAAACCGCGGGCCTCTCCTTCCTCGGTCTCGGCTCGCAGCCGCCGCAGGCCGACCTCGGCTCCATGCTGGGCGAGGCCCGTGCCGCGATGATCCGCGCGCCGCACACCTCCATCGTGCCCGGCGTGATGATCTTCCTCATCGTCATGAGCGTGAACCTGCTGGGTGACGGCGTGCGCGACGCGCTCGACCCACGGCTGAAATCCGGGGCGCTCAGCCGCCCGCTGGCCACCACCCGCGTCGACCGGCGAGGCCCGGTACCGAACGCCCCGTCAAAGGGCCTGCTCGACATCCAGGAGCTGGAGACCCAGTTCCACGTCGGCCCGCGCGTCTACCTCGCCGTCGGCGGGGTCTCCCTGCACGTCAAACCGGGCGAATGCCTCGGCGTGATCGGCGAGAGCGGCTCGGGCAAATCCGTCACCGCGCTCTCCGTCATGGGCCTCGTCGCCTCGCCCCCCGGGGTGATCACCGGCGGCGCGGTGCGCTATGACGGGCAGGACCTGCTTGCGGCCTCCTACAGGGACCTGCGCAGGAAGCGCGGCGAGAATGTCGCCTATATCTTCCAGGACCCGCTCGCCACGCTGCACCCGCTCTACCGTGTCGGCGACCAGTTGATCGAAGCCATCTCCTCCCACCACAGGATCGGCAAGGCGGAAGGCCGGGCCCGCGCCCTAGACCTCCTGAAATCCGTCCGCATTCCGAACCCGGAAAGCCGGCTGAACGGTTTCCCGCACGAGATGTCCGGCGGCATGCGCCAGCGGGTCGGCATCGCCATGGCGCTGGCCAACGATCCCGATGTCATCATCGCCGACGAGCCGACCACGGCGCTCGACGTGACGGTGCAGGCGCAGATCCTCTCCCTGCTGAACGACCTCAGACGCGAGCGCGGGCTTGCCATCCTCTTCATCACCCACGACTTCGGCGTGGTGGCGCAACTCTGCGACCGGGTGGCGGTGATGTACGCGGGCCGCATCGTCGAGGAAGGGCCGACCGAGGCGGTGCTCGACGCCCCCGCGCACCCCTACACCAAACGCCTCATCGCCTGCGTGCCGGAACTCGGCGGCGGGCGGCGCGAACTGGCGGCGATCCCCGGCCTGCCGCCGGTGGTGGACAAGCTGCCCGACGGCTGCGCCTTTGCTCCGCGCTGCGACAAGGCGCAGGACGCCTGCACACGCGGCGAGATCGCGCTCGACGGCACGGGCCCCCGCGCCGTGCGCTGCCTCTTCCCCGAGGAGACCCTGACATGAAAGCCCTCTCGGTAGACGACCTCTCCAAGACCTTCCCGGTCAAGTCCGGCCTCTTCTCCAAAGCCCGCGCCGGTGTGCGCGCCGTGCGCCCCATGACCTTCGACGTGGACAAGGGCGAGACCCTCGGCATCGTCGGCGAAAGCGGCTGTGGCAAATCCACCCTCGCCCGGATGCTCGTCGGCCTTCTGCCGCCCACCACCGGCGGCATCGAGATCGCCGGAAAGGCCCTCGACAACGCCGACCCGGCAGCCTTCGGCAAGCTGATCCAATACGTGTTTCAGGACCCGATCAGCAGCCTGAACCCGCGGAAGACCATCCAGCAGATCATGGAAGCGCCGCTGAAACGGCTGCACGGCATGGGCAAGACCCAGCGCGATGCGCGGATCGCGGAAATCTTCGCCTCGGTGAACCTGCGCGAGGAATTTCTCACCCGCTACCCGCATGAATTCTCCGGCGGCCAGGCACAGCGCATCGGCATTGCCCGGGCGCTGGCCGCCGCGCCGGAAATCATCATCCTCGACGAGCCGGTCTCCGCCCTCGACGTCTCGGTGCAGGCGCAGGTCCTCAACCTGCTCGCGCGGCTCAAGGAGGAATTCGGCCTCACCTACCTCTTCATCAGCCACGACCTCGCGGTGGTAGAAGCGGTCTCGACCCGCGTCATGGTGCTCTACTTCGGTTCCGTGGTGGAGATCGGCCGCGCCGAGACCATCTTCAACGCGCCGAAACACCCCTACACCCGCCTGCTGGCCACCAGTGCCCCGGTTGTCGGCCGCCCCTTGACGCCGCCGGAGCAAAAAGGCACGGAACTGCCCGACCCGCTGAACCCGCCGCCGGGCTGCGCCTTTGCCTCGCGGTGCCCGAAGGCGACCGAGATCTGCCGCACGGAAACACCCCTGCTGGTCACCAGAGGAGAAGATCAGCTTGCTGCCTGTCACCATCCGCTCGAATCCTGACGCCCGGCTCAGCCGCCCGGCCCAGGTGGCCGAGGCGATCAAGGACTGGGTCGTCTCCGAAGGGCTGCGCGCTGGTGACCGCCTGCCCGGCGAGACCGAGTTGATCGCGCGTTTCGGCATGGCCAAGGGCACCATCCGCGAGGCCATGCGCATCCTCGAAGCGCAAGGCCTGATCAAGACGCGCACGGGCCCCGGCGGCGGCAGCTTCGTGCACGAGGTCAGCCGCGAAAGGGCCAAGGCGCTGCTCGGCAACTACTTCTACTTCAAGGACCTGACCATCGACGACATCTACCGAATGCGCGTCATCCTCGAGCCGGAAATGGTCGCGGACCTCGCGGGCAAGCTGTCCGAGGACACCCTCGCCATGCTCGAAGCCAACACCACCGCCTACGAGACACCCGCGCAATCGCCGGACGAGGAGCGCGAACAGCACATCGCCTCGCTGCGCTTCCACGCCATCCTCGCCGAACAGGTCGACAACCCGCTGCTGAGCTTCATCCTCGGCTTCATGGTCAAGCTGCTGTCGGACCTCACGGTCTACCGCCGCCTCTACGCGCCGCACAACGACGAACTCCGCGCCCGCGGCACCGATTATCAGAAACGGCTGATCGTTGCTTTACGGGAGGGCGACGCAGGCGCCGCGCGGGCGATCATGAAAGGCCACATGGACACCGCATGGTCGCTGATGCGCGGCCAGGAAGCCGAAATGGCGCGGCGCTTCATCTCGGAGTGACCCCCAGCTCTTCTTTGGTCCCCAAATACCTCTGGGGCTCCGGGGCAAAGCCCCGCTTGAAAATTTTGCGAAGACAAAATTTTCCCCCGCCTCAGTCGAGCCGCACCGCCGGACCCGACGCCTGTTCCGCACTGGAGAAACCAATCTCGTGCAGCCCGTAATACGCGCCGACGGCAATCAGCACCGCCGCCGCGAACCCTGCCAACATCGCCTTCATCCACCCGTTCCTTTCATTGCGTCGCCTCCTTCAGGAAGGCAATCAGATCCGCCCGGTCCTGCGCCTTCGCGATCACCTGCATCGGCATCTTCGATCCCGGAATGTAGTGATCCGGGCCGGTCTCGAACAGGGCGTCGATGGTCTCGTCCGTCCATTTGAAGCCGAGGCCCGCCACCGTCTCCGAGTAGACATAGCCCGGCACGCTACCGGCGTCCCGCCCGAACACGCCGTGCAGCGAAGGCCCGGCCTTCCGCGACGGCCCCGGCTCCAGCGCGTGGCAGATCGAGCACTTGCGCATGAACTGCCGCTCGCCGTTGCCCATCTCCTGCGGATCACGCAGGAAGCTGCGTTTCCCGTCGATCCCCGGCTCGAATTCATCGAGCAAAGCCACCGGCCAGCCATAGACCACGTCGTCCAGCCCCCCGGCCCAGATCGTCCCGCCATCGGTCGAAAACGCCAAAGCCCAGACCGGCCCCTGCCGCGTCGCCCGGAAATCCCGGGATATGCGCCACTCCGCGGTATCCACCACCATGATGTACCCCTCGCCGTCCCCCACGGCGAGCTGCCCCGTCCCGGCGTGATACGCCAGCGCAAGGATCGGCCGCCGGTCCAGCGTGAAATCGGCGACCTCCATCCCGTCGCGTCGCAGCACGCGCGTGCCGCCATCCAC
This sequence comes from Tropicibacter sp. S64, assembly GCF_049803835.1. Classification (NCBI taxonomy): domain Bacteria; kingdom Pseudomonadati; phylum Pseudomonadota; class Alphaproteobacteria; order Rhodobacterales; family Roseobacteraceae; genus Tropicibacter; species Tropicibacter sp. S64. The sequence continues at coordinate 87,643 of NZ_JBNAGK010000005.1, forward strand.
CGCGCCATAGGCGATCCAGTCCGGGGTGACCACGATCTCGTTCACGCCAAAGCCGTGCTGCACCAGAGGCAGAGCGTCGCCCGTCGCCAGATCATACCGCAGGAGCGCCCCCGTCGTCGTCCCGGCCAGCAGCCCGTCAGTGCCATCGAAGGCCACCACGTTCACCCCACCCGGTGCATCGAGCCGCGCGAGGGCGTCCTGCGGCACCGCGCCGTTCAGAGGCCAGAGGCCGATTGTTCCGTCCCAGCTGGCACTCGCGACGAGACCCAGCGGCTCCGAGACCGCAAGGTCCATCACCTTGCCCTTGTGCTGTCCCAGTACCCTCCCCGCATCGCCGTTCCAGACCCGCACGGTGAAATCGTCCCCCGCCGACACCATCCCGTCGGGGGCAAAGGCCACCGCATTCACCGCCGCCTCGTGCCCGTCGAGCCAGCGCGGCGCACGTCCGGACCACAGCCCGACCGCATTGTCGAAACTCGCCGTCGCCACCTGCCCGGCTTCGGACACCGCGATGTCCATGATCGGGCCGCCGTGGCCTTTCAAGGTAGTGAACTCCTGCGCCGCGACACCATCGGCGCAGGTCAGGGCAAGGGCAAGGACCAGCCCCCGCATCCCGCTACTCCGCCGGGGTGGCGCTGCCTTCGGGGGCCTTGGCCGCATCCTCTTTGACCTTGTCGTACCAGATCGAATGGTGCTGATGCGCCCAGGCCTCGTCGACCTCGCCCGAGCCCATGGCGTCGAAGGCGCCCTCCATGCCGATGGAGCCGATGTAGATATGCGCCAGGATGATCGCCATCATCACGAAGGCGACGATGGCATGCCACAGCTGCGCCAGCTGCATCTCCTCCTGCGGCGCAAGCGCCGTCGGAAGGGGCGCCATGTCGACCCAGCCGGGCACGCCGATGTCGTTCAGCACCGCGAAGGTCTTGGCAAAGAGCGGCAGCTCGAACGGAAAGAGCAGCGACAGCCCGGAGACCGAGAGCGAGGCCCCAAGCAGGACAACGGACCAGAAGATGATCTTCTGCCCGCCGTTGAACTTCTTCGCCGGCGGGTGCTTGTTGCCGATGATCCCGCCCGCCTGCGCGAACCACTTGAGGTCGGTCTTGTCCGGAATGTTGTGCCAGACCCAGAGCACGAAGACGAGCACCAGCCCGAGCATGAAGGCCCAGGCGATGTTGTTGTGGATCATCTTGGAGACCACCAGCAGCTGCGCGTTGGCCTCCTTGCCCAGATAGGGCGCGATATACATCCGGCCGAACAGCGTCAGCAGGCCGGTGATCCCGAGCAGGACGAAGGACCCCGCGAGCAGCCAGTGCGAGAAGCGCTCGAAGGCCTGAAAGCGGGTGACGGTGCGGCCGGTCTTCTCGCCGTCGATGCGGATGCGCCCGCGCAACAGGAAGAACACGGCCAGCAATACGATGGTACCGAGCAACAGCCAGCCACCGTAGGTCGCCAAAGGCCCCTGCCGGAAGTGATACCAGGCCATGCCGCCGTCCTGCACGAGCACCTTGCCCACGTCGCCCTGGGTGGTGACGGTCACGTCGGCCTTGTTGTATCGCAGTGCCCGCCAGAGGTCCGGGTCCGAAGACGTGCCCAAGGGGGCGAGGTTCGGCGGCGGCACCGCATCGCCGCCCACGTTATCGGAGCGGAAGCTGTCATCCACCGGAAGCCCCTGCTGGCGGCGCAGGATATCCTCCAGCGTCTGCGCGCCGCCGGTGGCGGAGCGGTCGACCGGGCTGATGACCGTCGCCGGATCGGTGAACACGTCCTGGGCCTGTGCGCCCATCGGAAGGGTCAGCAGGAGGACGGAAAGGAGGAGCGGAAGAAGGCGCAGCATGGGGAAGCTCCGGCATGTCGGGAGGACCGCGCCCCCGGAAGGAAGCGCGGGTCTTTCAAGGGGAATGCGGGGCAAAGCCCCGCCCTACAGGAGTGTAGTGCGCGGGGCGGGGTTATCGACCCCGCCCCACCCGAAGGGCGTCAGCCGCCCTTCTGATCGTAGGCCGTGCCCCAGCCCCAGGCGCCGGAGCCGAAGCCCCGCGCCACGACGCGCTCGCGATAGACGGCGGAGACCACGTCCCCGTCGCCCGCCAGCAGCGCCTTGGTCGAGCACATCTCGGCGCAGATCGGCAGCTTGCCTTCCGCGATCCGGTTGCGGCCGTACTTGGCGAACTCGGCGGTGGAGTTGTTCTCCTCCGGGCCACCGGCACAGAAGGTGCACTTGTCCATCTTGCCGCGCGAGCCGAAGTTGCCCGCCTGCGGGTACTGCGGCGCGCCGAAGGGGCACGCGTAGAAGCAGTAGCCGCAGCCGATGCACAGGTCCTTGGAGTGCAGGACGACGCCTTCCTCGTTCTGGTAGAAGCAGTCCACCGGGCAGACGGCCATGCAGGGCGCGTCCGAACAGTGCATGCAGGCCACCGAGATCGAGCGCTCGCCGGGCATGCCGTCCTGGATCGTCACCACGCGGCGGCGGTTGATCCCCCAGGGCACCTCGTGCTCGTTCTTGCAGGCGGTGACGCAGGCGTTGCATTCGATGCAGCGCTCGGCGTCGCAGAGAAATTTAGCTCTAGCCATTCTGTCTTCTCCTTATGCCGGCATGATCTTGCAGAGGGTGGCCTTGGTCTCCTGCATCTGCGTGACGGAGTCGTAGCCATAGGTCTGCGCGGTGTTGGTGCTCTCGCCCAGCACGATCGGATCGGCCCCGTCCGGGTACTTGGACCGCTGGTCCTCGCCCTGGAAATGGCCGCCGAAGTGGAAGGGCATGAAGGCCACGCCCGTGCCCACCCGTTCGGTGACCATGGCCTTGACCTTGACCTTGCCGCCCTCCGGCCCCTCGACCCAGCACATCGAGCCGTCCCGCACGCCGAGGTTGTTGGCGTCGCGCGGGTTGATCTCGATGAACATGTCCTGCTGCAGTTCGGCCAGCCAGGGGTTGGAGCGCGTCTCGTCGCCCCCGCCCTCGTATTCGACCAGGCGACCGGAGGTCAGGATGATCGGATAGTCCTGGCTGAAGTCGTTCTTCTGGATCGACGCATAGAGCGTCGGAACCCGCCAGAACGTCTTGTCCTCGTAGGTCGGATAATCCGCAACGAGGTCGCGCCGGTTGGTGTAGAGCGGTTCGCGGTGTACCGGGACCGGATCCGGGAAGGTCCAGACCACGGCCCGCGCCTTGGCGTTGCCGAAGGGGGCGCAGCCATGCTTGATCGCGACGCGCTGGATGCCGCCCGACAGGTCGGTCTTCCAGTTGACGCCGCCGATCTTCTCCTGCCAATCGGAAGGATAGGGCCCTTGCTGGTCCTGCTCGCCAACCTCGGCGCCTTCGCCGGTGCGGTTGCCATCGGCGTCACGGTAGCCCGCGACATATTCGATGGACGCCCGCTCTTCCGGGGTCAGGTCGCCGTCCCAGCCGAGATCCTGCAGCATCTGCATGGTGAACTCGGGGTAGCCGTCCTGGATCTCGGAGCCCACGGAATAGACCCCGTCCGCAAGAAGGTTGTCGCCATCCCGCTCCACGCCGAAGCGCGCGCGGAAGGTGAGGCCACCCTCGGCCACCGGCATCGACATGTCATAGAGGTTGGCGGTGCCCGGGTGCTTCATCTCGGGCGTACCCCAGCAGGGCCACGGCATCCCGTAGAAGTCGCCATCGGCGGGGCCACCCACGGCGCGCAGCGTGGTGCGGTCGAAGGTGTGCTGGTTCTCCATGTGCAGCTTCAGCCGTTCCGGGCTTTGCCCGGTGTAGCCCACCGTCCACATGCCGCGGTTGAACTCGCGGGTCAGGTCCTCGACGTTCGGCTCACCATTCTCCACCGCGATGTTGCGGAAGAGGCGGTCGGCAAAGCCGAACTTCTCCGCGAACTTCGCCATGATGACGTGATCCGGCAGCGACTCGAACAGCGGGTCGACCACCTGCTCGCGCCACTGGATCGAGCGGTTGGAGGCGGTCACCGAACCGCGGGTCTCGAACTGGGTCGAGGCCGGCAGCAGGTAGACGCCATCGGTGCGGTCATGCAGCACGGCGGAGACGGTCGGATACGGGTCCACCACGACAAGCATGTCGAGCTTCTCCATCGCGCCCTTCATCTCGACCATGCGGGTCTGCGAGTTGGGGGCGTGCCCCCAGAGCACCATGGCCCGGGTGTTGTCCGGCTGTTCGAGGTTCTCCTTCTTCTCGAGGACGCCGTCGATCCAGCGCGACACCGGGATGCCGGTGAGCTCCATCATCGCCTTGTCCTTGCCGTCCTTGCCTTTCATCGTGGCAAAGCGGCCCTTGAGCCAGTCGAGATCCTCTTCCCAGACCCGCGCCCAGTGGGCCCAGGAGCCCGCCGTCAGGCCGTAGTAGCCCGGCAGCGTATCGGCGAGGACGCCGAGGTCCGTGGCGCCCTGCACGTTGTCATGGCCGCGGAAGATGTTGGTGCCGCCACCGGCGGTGCCCATGTTCCCAAGCGCCAGCTGCAGGATGCAATAGGCCCGGGTGTTGTTGTTGCCGTTGGTGTGCTGCGTGCCGCCCATGCACCAGATCACGGTGCCCGGACGGTTGTTCGCCAGCGTGCGGGCGACGCGCTCCAGCTGCGAGCCCGGCGTGCCGGTGACGCGCTCGACCTCCTCGGGGGTCCACTTCGCGACCTCCTCGCGGATCTGGTCCATCCCCCAGACACGGGTGCGGATGAACTCGCGGTCCTCCCAGCCGTTCTCGAAGATGTGCCACAGGATGCCCCAGACCAGCGCCACGTCCGAACCGGGACGGAACCGCACGTACTCATCCGCGTGCGCGGCGGTGCGGGTAAAGCGCGGATCGCAGACGATCAGCGGCGCGTTGTTCTGCTCCTTGGCCCGCAGGACGTGCAGCAGGGAGACCGGGTGCGCCTCGGCGGGGTTGCCCCCGATGATGAAGATCGCCCGGCTGTTGTGGATGTCGTTGTACGAGTTGGTCATGGCGCCGTAGCCCCATGTGTTCGCAACCCCCGCAACGGTCGTCGAGTGGCAGATCCGCGCCTGGTGATCGACGTTGTTCGTGCCCCAGTAGGCGGCGAACTTGCGGAACAGGTAGGCCTGTTCATTGGAATGCTTGGCGGAGCCGAGCCAGTAGACGCTGTCCGGGCCGCTTTCTTCCCGGATCTTCATCATGCCGTCACCGATCTCGTTGATCGCCTGATCCCAGCTGATGCGCTTCCACTCGCCGCCCTCTTTCTTCATCGGGTACTTGAGGCGGCGCTCGCCGTGGGCGTGCTCGCGGACCGAGGCGCCCTTGGCGCAATGCGCCCCGAGGTTGAACGGGCTGTCCCAGCCGGGCTCCTGCCCGATCCAGACGCCGTCCGAGACCTCCGCGATCACGGTGCAGCCCACGGAACAGTGGGTGCAGACGGATTTCCTGAGTTCCACGGCCGCCTTTCCGGCGGCCTGTGCGCTGGCCTGCTGCACGGTGCCGCCCGTCGCGGCAATCGCCGCGAGGCCCCCGATGGCAAGGCCCGAGCCGCGCAGGAACGCGCGGCGGTCGACCGAAGCGTTCGCCGCCTCGGAAAGGATACTTGTCCGCTGGGGGCGTCGCGCAACCCCGTTGGTCTTTTTCCTGAGCATGGTTTCATCCTCCCCTGACACCGCCGGAGCATGCCACTCCGAAGCGCCTGGATGTTTCTTTGGCCTTTGGCAGTCGGGCGTCACGCAACCAGTCGCCGCAGGCTTTCGGCACGTCCGGGCTCATCCCCGGGCGCCCCGCAGGCGTGTCAGAAGCGCACGCTCTCGAGATAGGCGCGGGTGTGCGCCGTGTCCTGCATCTTGTCCGATGTCAGGTCCGGCTCCGCCGCCTCAGCGGCACCGCCGGAAGTCGCCACCGCCACCGCCGCAATCGGCGCCGTGGTCGCGGCAACTTTCAGAAAGTCACGGCGCGTGGCCCCGTCTTTCTTCTCCATGAGAGTCCTCCTCTCTCTGTTCGGACGGAAACGCCGCCCGGTCGTGCCCCGCCGGTTGCCCGGACAAGGCGGTGAACGTCACGTGCCGCTCAGGCGGAAGGCTTCCGCCTCGATTGCCACGAACAGCTTTCCGATGGTGCCGACCGGCGCGTAGAACACCGAGTTCTTCGCCCCTTCGAGATCGGAAAAGAAGTGACCGGCCCAAGGTCCGATATGCCGGTTAAAGAAGTCTTTCTGCTGGCCCAGCGTCGCGGGTGCGCCGAACCGCCCGACGATCATCGCGCCCATCATCTCCATCAGGCTCGCGATATTGTCCTCCGGCTCGAAGGTGTTCTCCGCCCGCGCCAGCCCCCGCGCCGTCATGTCCTGCCGCAGCAGCGCCAGCGGTTTCTCGTTCAGGAACCCGGTCAGGTAATAGCTCGCATAGGGCAGAAGCTCGCCGCGCCCGAGCCCGATGAACAGCCGGTTGTACTCGCTCTCCACCGTGGCGGGCCGCGTCAGCCGTGCCATCTTCGCCAACGTCGTGATCGCCTGGCCAAGCTCGCTGTCATCCCCGCTCAGCCCGGCGGTCTGATCGAGCAGGCCGCGATCCGGCGGCCGCGCGAGAATCACGCCCATGTAATTGTAGAGATCCGCGCGCAGGCGATCCTCCTCGGGAATCGCGGTCTGTCGGGCGCTGGCTGTCATCTCGGGCCTTTCCTCCGTGGCGCGGCTCATGTCGTCTCGGGTGCATCGAACCGGAACCGCATCCGCCGCGCGGTGCGCGCGGGTTCGTGATCAGCCTCGGCGACGGCCTCGGGCACGTCGGCATCCCCGTCGGGAGACCGCGGCGCGGTGTCGGCAACCGATGATTCTGGTATGCGGTCCGCCTCTGCCGGTGGCTCTTCGGCCTCTTCTCGCTTGGCGGGGACTTCTCCCAATATCTGTGCAGATTGCCCGGTTTCTCCTGTTTCGTCAAGAAGATGCGCCAGCATCCCCTTGCCCACCTGGTACACGGTCTGCACCGGGGGAAAGCCGCCCGCCGGGGTTGTGTAATCGTCGTCGTAGTCGTTCAGACCGTCGAGGTTCGCCAGCACCGGGTTCAGCGTCCAGAGCCGCCGCAGCGCCCGCCGCTTCAGCCGTTGCGGCAATTGCTCGGTCAGGAACCGCTTGATCAGGTCGGGATCGTCCACGGCCTCCGGCTCCGGCAGGCCAAGCTCCGCGAGAAGCTCCTCGTCCGGCCGATCCTGCAGCGCCTGCTCCCGCGCCGCCTGCTCCCGCAGGGCCACCGCCTCGGCATCCGCCTTTGCTTCGGCCTCCACAGCCGCCTTGCGCCTGGCCCAGAAGCCCTCCGCCATCACCGGTTCCCCCCGCAATCGCGGACGCAACACCGGGTCCCACTATTGGTGCGATGGCTCATGCTCTTTCTCCGCAATCGCGGACGCAAAACCGGTTCCCACTTTTGCTGCGATCGCTCATGCTCTTTCTCCGCAATCGCGGACGCAAAACCGGTTCCCACTTTTGCTGCGATCGCTCATTGCAGTCTCCGCTTCTTCAGCGTCGGCGAAGCATAGACATCCGCCGCCGTCCCGATGCGCGGATCGCCGATTCCGTCCTCCTTGAGGTCGATCCGGTCCTTCCGCCGCTGCCGCTTCACGAAGACCTCCTCCTCGTGGAACCTGTCCACGAAGGCCCGGACCCAGGCCGCCAGCCCCGGCGGCATCGGAACCTTCTCGACGATGTCCTCGCCACTGTCGGTGTAATCCTGCGCCTCGTAGGGCGAGGCGGTCACCAGCACCATGGAGAGCGGGCAATCGCCCGTCCCTTCCTTGCGCATCACAACATAGATGCTCGGCTCCGCCGCGCTCAGCCCGTGCAGGTAGGCCTCGGTCTCGGCCCCATGCAACTCCAGCGTCAGGGTGGCGGCGTGGTACTCCACGACCTCGCCCTCCTGCCGCAGCACCCGCCAGTCCGCGTCCGGTGCGCCCGGCACGACCGCCACGGCCTTCCACGCGTGCTTTGCCCAGCGGGTCACCCCGGGCGAGCGCCGCAGAACGATCCCGAGAGGCATGGTCTGATACATGGCCGGATTGTGATACACGCGTGCGGGTCCCTGACGATCTCGACTTGTCCGACATCCTGCGAAACCGGTCCGACAGACGTCAAGCCCGGTGACGACACATCTATGCGATGGAGGTATGCCGTTGCATGCGCCGACCATCTTTGATCACATGGTCAATAACAAGCACAAAGCCGCGACCGATACCTTTGGATGGGTCGCGAGAATCGGGGAAGTTCATGCCGACACGGATCATCACCTGCACCTGCGAAGGCTCGCAATCCATCGACGCGGACGCGCTCTCCCGCGCCCTCGGCGTCGAGGTGGCCGCGCCGTGCCACGCGCTCTGCATGGGCAACGTCGAGGCCGCCGCCGCGGCGATCGGCACCGGCGACGCGCTGCTGTGCTGCACCCAGGAACAGCGCCTGTTCGAAGCCCTCGCAGACGAACTGGGTGCCGAGATCCCGGGCTTCACCGACCTGCGCGACCGCGCCGGATGGAGCGATCAGGGCGCGGACGCGACGCCCAAGATGGCCGCCCTGCTGGCCGACGCCCTGCTCCCCGCCAGCCCGGGCAAGACGCTCGACGTGGTGAGCGAGGGGCTCTGCCTGATCCTCGGTGCACCGGACGTGGCGCTGCCCGCGGCGGAGGCCCTGAAGGATCACCTCGGCGTGACGGTCCTGCTGGAGCGCGCCGAGGACCTGCCGCTGACCCGGGCCTACGACGTGGTTGTCGGACAGCTGCGCTCCGCGACCGGGGCGCTCGGCGGCTTTTCCCTGCGCATCGACGCCCTGCAGATGCTGCAACCCGGCGGACGCGGCGGCTTTGCCCTGTCGGAGCCGCGCGACGGCGGGCGCACGGAGTGCGACATCCTCCTCGACCTGCGCGGCGCGGCGCCCCTGTTCTCCGCCCACGAGAAACGCGAGGGCTACCTGCGCGCCGACCCGAAATCGCCCGGGGCGGTGTCCGCCGCGATCCTCGCCGCCTCGCACCTCACCGGCACCTTCGAAAAGCCGCTCTTCGTCCGGATGGAACCCACCATCTGCGCCCACAGCCGCGCCGAACAGACCGGCTGCACCCGCTGCCTCGACCTCTGCCCCACCGGCGCGATCACCCCCGCAGGCGAGCACGTCACCGTCGATCCGATGATCTGCGCCGGCTGCGGCGCGTGCTCGGCGGCCTGCCCTTCCGGCGCGATCTCTTATGATGCGCCTCCCGTGGACCTGACCATGCGCCGGGTGCAGACCCTGGCGAAGACCTTCACCGAGGCGGGCGGCACCGTCCCGCGCCTGCTGGTGACGACAGAACACGGCTCGGAGATGATCCGCCTCGCCGCCCGCTTCGGCCGCGGCCTGCCCGCCGATGTGATCCCGCTGGAGGTGCCCGCGCTCAACCTCTTCGGCCATGCGGAAATGACCGCCGCCCTCTCCGCCGGCTTCGCCTCCGTCGCGCTGGTGCCCTCCCCCGGCACGGACCGGGACGCACTGGCCTTCCAGACCGCCCTGACAGAGGCCATAGGCGGCCCCGGCACGGCGGTGGTGCTTGACCTCACCGACCCGGAGGCCCTTTCGGAGGCACTTTACACGCAAACCGCTCCGCAGCCTTGCGCGAAACCCGTCCGCCCCATGGGCACCCGCCGCCAGATCACCCGGCAGGCCGCCCGCGCCCTGCACCCGGATCACGGCACCCTGCCGCTGCCCGAAGACGCCCCCTACGGCGCTGTGCTGGTGGATACACAGGCCTGTACGCTCTGCCTCAGCTGCGTCTCCCTCTGCCCCTCCGGTGCCTTGGGCGACAACCCGGACCGCCCGCAACTGCTGTTCCAGGAGGACGCCTGCCTGCAATGCGGCCTCTGCGCCAATATCTGCCCCGAGACGGCCATTACGCTGGAACCACGCCTCGACCTCTCCGACGCGGCGCTGTCCCAGCGCGTGCTGCACGAGGAAGAGCCCTTCGCCTGCATCGAATGCGGCGCATTGTTCGGCGTGAAATCCACCATCGACCGGATCACGGAGAAACTGGCGTCACATTCCATGTTCGCAGGAGGCGAGAAACTGCGGCTGATCCAGATGTGCGACACATGCCGGATCACTGCGCAGTACCATTCCGAGGACAACCCGTTCAAAGGCCCCGACCGGCCGAAACCGCGGTCGACGGACGATTACCTGAACTGAAAAGGCTCTGCTCGAGGGATTTCGACTCGCTCCAGCGCCTTCGGCGCCTGCGCGAGCCGACGAGCGCCCGCTGCGCGGGCGCGTCCGGGGCTCTGCCCCGTACCCCGAGGGTATTTGTGGACCAAAGAAGACGAGGCTCGCGCTCAGGATTTCTCTGGTCTTCAAATACCTCTATCCACCGCCTGCCTACCGCGCGGCGCCCGCGGACGTGTGGCAAGGGGGTTCGGGGGCGGAGCCCCCGCCGGTCGGATCGCAAGAGCGCCGAAGGCGCATGATGCGATCCGAAACACGTCAGCCCTGACGGGTCTCGCGAATGATTCTGAGGATATCCTGCGCCGCATCCGGGATGTTCGTCCCCGGGCCGAAGATCGCCTTCACGCCCGCCTTGTACAGGAACTCGTAATCCTGCTGCGGGATCACCCCGCCGCAGATCACGATGATGTCCCCCGCGCCCTGCGCCTTCAGTTCCTCGACCAGTTGCGGCGCCAGCGTCTTGTGCCCGGCCGCCTGCGACGAGATCCCGATCACATGCACGTCGTTGTCGATCGCATCCTGTGCCGCCTCCGCGGGCGTCTGGAACAGCGGACCCACGTCCACGTCGAATCCGATGTCGGCAAAGGCCGTCGCGATCACCTTCGCGCCGCGGTCGTGGCCGTCCTGGCCCATCTTGACCACCAGCATCCGCGGCCGGCGCCCTTCGTCCTCGGCGAAATCCTCCACCGCCTTCTGGATCGCGGCAAAGCCCGCGTCGCCCTCGTAGGCCGCGCCGTAGACGCCGGCCAGGGTCTTCACCTCGGCGCGGTGCCGCCCGAATTCCTTTTCCATCGCCATGCTGATCTCTCCAACAGAGGCCCGGGCCCGCGCTGCCTCCACAGCCGCCTCGAGCAGGTTCCCCCCTTCCTTCGCCCGCCGCGACAGCTCGTCCAGAGCCGCCTGGCAGACCGCTTCGTCCCGCGTCGCCCGCATCTTCTCCAACCGCGCCACCTGCGCCTCGCGCACCTTGGCATTGTCGATGTCGAGGATGTCGAGCGCGTCCTCCTTCGCCAGACGGTACTTGTTCACGCCCACGATCACATCCGTGCCCCGGTCGATGTCCGCCTGCCGCCGTGCCGCCGTCTCCTCGATCCGCAGCTTCGGCATGCCGCTCTCGACGGCGCGGGTCATGCCGCCCATCTCGTCGACCTCCTCGATGATCTTCCAGGCCGCCTCGGCCAGATCATGCGTCAGTTTTTCGACGTAGTAGGACCCCGCCAGCGGATCGACCACCTTGGTCACGCCGGTCTCCTCCTGCAGGATGAGTTGCGTGTTCCGCGCGATCCGCGCCGAGAATTCCGTCGGCAGGGCAATCGCCTCGTCCAAGGCATTCGTGTGCAGTGACTGTGTGCCGCCCAGCACCGCGCTCATCGCCTCATAGGCGGTGCGGATCACGTTGTTGTACGGGTCCTGCTCGGTCAGCGACACGCCGGAGGTCTGGCAGTGCGTGCGCAGCATCTTCGAGCGGTCGTTCTTCGCGCCAAGATCGGTCATGATCCGGTGCCAGAGCATCCGCGCCGCCCGCAACTTCGCCACCTCCATGAAGAAATTCTTGCCAATCGCGAAGAAGAACGACAGGCGCCCGGCGAACTTGTCCACGTCCATCCCGGCGTCCATCGCCGTCTTCACGTATTCCTTGCCATCCGCAAGCGTGAACGCGAGCTCCTGCACGAGGTTCGCACCCGCCTCCTGCATGTGGTAGCCGGAAATCGAGATGGAGTTGAACTTCGGCATCTCGTTCGAGGTGTACTCGATGATGTCCGCGATGATCCGCATCGAAGGCGCGGGCGGGTAGATATAGGTGTTGCGGACCATGAACTCCTTGAGAATGTCGTTCTGGATGGTCCCCGAGAGCACGGCGCGGTCGTGGCCCTGCTCCTCGCCGGTCACGATGAAATTCGCCAGCACCGGGATCACCGCGCCGTTCATCGTCATCGAGACGGAGACCTGATCGAGCGGAATGCCGTCGAAGAGGATCTTCATGTCCTCGACGCTGTCGATGGCCACACCGGCCTTGCCCACATCACCCACAACGCGCGGATGGTCGCTGTCATAGCCGCGGTGCGTGGCGAGGTCGAAGGCCACCGAGACCCCCTGCTGACCCGCCGCCAGCGCCTTGCGATAGAACGCATTCGATTCCTCGGCGGTCGAAAACCCCGCATACTGCCGGATCGTCCAGGGCCGCCCGGCGTACATCGTCGCCTTCACGCCCCGCGTGAACGGCGCAATCCCGGGCAGCGAGCCCATGTGCGGCAGCCCGTCCACGTCCTCGGCCGTGTAGAGCGGCTTGACCGGGATGCCTTCCAGCGTGTCCCAGGTCAGCGTATCGACGGATTTCCCCCGCAGCTCCTTCTCAGCGAGTTGGCGCCAGTCGTCGCGATTGTCTTTCATGTCGTCGTCCTCTCTTGTCGGGGCCCGCGACCAGCGTGTTCGCCGTTTTCGCGGGCTCAGGGTCCTCTGTCAGTCGGGCCAGACCGTCCGCCCCGGCCCTCAGCCAGAACAGATCGTCGGCATAGGCCTCGCGCAGCCGCGTGGCCTGGTCGTCGGTGAAGGGCATCCAGCGGCCGGTTCCGGCGGGCAGTTGCCCCGGGTCCTCGCCGCGCTCGTCCAGCAGCACCCGCAGTTGCGGCAGCGTCGGACGCTTGTTCAGCCAATAGTCATCGTGTACCGCCGCGAGAGGCCATTTGCGCCCGGTCATTTGTGCGAACAGCAGGTCCGGGCGAGGGCCGAAGGTCTCGAAGGGCGAAACGAGGATCTCGCTCTCCGGGCAGGCGCAGGCCAGATCGGCAATCACATGCCGCCAGCTGCGCGGCGACAGGCTGATCGCCTCGAGCAGCGCCTCGGACGGCAGGGAGCCGCCACGGGGCATCAGGTAGGCGAGGTTGGACGCCCACCATTGCTCCAGCGCGCGGATCTGCACGATCACCCGTTTCACCGGGAAGAAACTGGCGTGCAGCCGCGCGATGCGGATGCCCACGTCCGGATACAGCGCTTTTGCCCGCAGGCACTTGCGCGGCGTGCCCATCATGTTCTCGTCCGAGACGATCAGCACCCGCGCCCCGCGCCGCGCCGCGCCGTTCAGGTTCAGCTTCACCCGGCCCGCGCCGCGCCGCGCCTGCGCCGGGCTTTCCGGATCGTCGGCGATGCCATGCAGCAACCCCTTGCGCGTGCGCCCCGGCCCCCAGTAGCCAAACCCGTGCGCGGCCAGGGCGGTCGCATGGCTGCGCATGCAGTGCTGGAAACTGGTGGTGGCGGTGCGATGCGCGCCGATATGCAAGATGACGTCCATGGGCCTGCCCGTGCGCCATCCGCGCCGGACCCCCATGATCCGGCCGGCAGCGGCACCGCGGGATGATGCGCCGGTCCGTCTCACTGTGGGGTTAAAGTTAAAATTTTCGTGGATGCCGGTGCGACAGGCCTGTGCAGACCGCGCCTTGCACCCTATATCTGGGGACATGAAGCCCCTGTATGCCTTCGTTTTTTCGGCCTTGCTCTGGGCGCTTGCGCCCGCCGCGCAGGCCGCCGAAGATGCGCTCCCCGATCCGCCGGTGCTCACCGCGTCCGAGACCACGCTGGACGAGTGGCTCTGGCTGAAGCGGCCCGTGGTGGTCTTTGCCGACAACCCCGCCGATCCGCGATATGTCGAACAGATGCAGCTGATCCTCGAACGCATGGAGGCGCTGGTGTTGCGCGACGTGGTGGTCATCACCGACACCGATCCCGCCGCCCGCACGTCCGTGCGACAAACGCTGCGCCCGCGCGGTTTCATGCTGGTGGTGCTGGCCAAGGACGGCACCGTTGTGATCCGCAAGCCCGCCCCGTGGGATGTGCGCGAGATCAGCCGCTCCATCGACAAGCTGCCGCTGCGCCAGCAGGAGGTCAAGGACCGCCGCGACGCGCTGCGACGGCAGGGCATACTGGAGTGATCTAGCTCTTCGTCCTGACGAAGAAGGCCTTGTTCATCGGCCGGTACAGCAGCACCAGCGCATAGTTCTGCGGGTCGTAGATCATCGTCGTTTCCGTCGACATCAGCACCGTGAAGGCGTCCTGTGCGAAGACGTCGTCCATGCAGCGCTTGCCCGGGCCGATGAAGCTGCTCAGGAGGCCGAGGCCCTTGAACAGGTTGATCGACATCAGCTGTTCCGAAATCTGGTTCGGCGTCACCCCCGGCATGTCGAAGGCGACAGTGCGCTTCTCCTCCAGGAACGGCACGGCCTCCCGCACGCCGTGGACCACCTTCGGCCCCTTCGTGCCGCGCACCTGCGGCGAGATCGTCGCGAACCGCGCCACGGTGCAGTCCGTCTCGGAATGGAAGACCTCCGTCTCCGCGAGGAAGATCCAGGCCGACACCATGCGCCGCGCCTCCTCTTCCGAATCCAGCTTGCAGCCGACCAGCACCGCCAGGGCAGTCAGCAGCATCAGCAATCGGCGCAGGGCCAGCGGCACCATGAAGGCTCCCTTCGGGAAGGACGCCCAAAGACATAGCAGCCAATCCTTGCCAAACCGTATGCAGACCCCCGGCCGTCATCGGCCGGACCGCACGGCACGGGTGCAGAAGACGCCGCCCGCGATGAACAGCACGAGCGCCATGAGCACCAGCCCTTCGACCGGCGTCACCGTGCCCCGCACCGCCAGCCAGAGCCAGACCGCCGCCGCCGCCACGGCCACGACGACGAAGCCGATCCAGCCCCGTGCCCCGAACCGCAGGCCCAGCACCCGCCGCACCACCGCCGCGTAGGCCAGCATCCCCAGAGGCGCCGCCACGAGGATCAGCGCGAGCAGCTTGCCAAGGGCGCCGACCCAGTCGTCGCCCCCGGAAATCAGCATCTTCGACAACACCGCCAGCGCACCATAGGCCACCCCCGCCCCGGCCAGCATGGCCAGGGCGTGCGTCCCCCATATGCGCGCCAGCGACGGCATCACTCGAATTCCATGATGACGTCGTCGACCGCGAGGCTGTCGCCCGGGCCTGCGTTGATCCTGGACACCACGCCGGTCCTCTCGGCGCGCAGGATGTTCTCCATCTTCATCGCCTCGACCGTGCAGAGCGCCTGCCCCTCCTGAACCGTGTCGCCGACCTCGACGTTGACCTTCACGATCAGACCGGGCATCGGGCAGAGCAGCAGCTTCGACGTATCCGGCGGCAGCTTCTCCGGCATCAGCGCGGCCAGTTCCGCCTGACGCGGGGTGCGCACATGCACCTTGAGGTCCGCCCCGCGCGAGCGAATGCGGAAACCATGGGTGATCTTGTCCACCTTCAGCACCAGCGGCGCGCCGTTCACCGTCATCCGCGCGAGGCTGTCGCCCGGGGTCCAGTCGCCCTCGACGCGCAGCGTGGTGCCGTCCTCGAAGGTCACATCGGAGCCGCTCTTGTCCGCCTTGATGATCAGCGGCCAGGGGATTTCGCCGCCCGCCTGCACCACCCAGTTCTCGCCCACATGGCGCTCGTGGTTGTTGATCGTCCCGGAAATCCGCGCCCGGCGAATCTCGGCCACCCGGTTCATGGCCGCCGCCGCCGCCGCGATCCGCTTGAGCGCGTCCTCGCCCAGATCGACGCCTTCGAACCCCTCGGGATATTCCTCCGCGATGAAGGCGGTGGTCATGTCGCCGGAGATGAACTTCGGATGATCCATCACCGCCGCCACGAAGGGCAGGTTGTGGCCGATGCCTTCGACCTCGAACGAGTCCAGGGCGTTGCGCATGGTCTCGATGGCCTCGGCCCGGGTCTTGCCCCAGGTGCAGAGCTTGGCGATCATCGGGTCGTAATACATCGAGATCTCGCCGCCCTCGTAGACGCCGGTATCGTTGCGCACGATGCCATCCCCGAGCGCCCCTTCCACGGGCGGGCGGTAGCGGGTCAGGCGACCGATGGACGGCAGGAAGCCGCGATAGGGGTCCTCGGCATAGAGGCGGTTCTCGATGGCCCAACCGTTGATCTTCACATCGTCCTGCGTGATCGACAGCGGCTCGCCGTTCGCCACGCGGATCATCTGCTCCACCAGATCGACGCCGGTGATCAGCTCCGTCACCGGATGTTCCACCTGCAGGCGGGTGTTCATTTCGAGGAAGTAGAAGTTGCGCTCCCCGTCCACGATGAATTCCACAGTGCCCGCAGAGGTATAGCCCACCGCCTTCGCCAGCGCGACGGACTGCTCGCCCATCGCCTTGCGGGTCTCGGGATCGAGGAAGGGCGACGGCGCCTCTTCGACGACCTTCTGGTTCCGCCGCTGGATCGAGCATTCGCGCTCGTTGAGGTAGATGCCGTTGCCATGCGCGTCGCAGAGCACCTGGATCTCGATGTGGCGCGGCTGGGTGACGAATTTCTCGATGAAGATGCGGTCGTCGCCGAAGCTGTTCGCCGCCTCGTTCTTCGACGACTGGAAGCCCTCGCGGCATTCGGTGTCGTTCCAGGCGATCCGCATGCCCTTGCCGCCGCCGCCGGCGGAGGCCTTGATCATCACCGGATAACCGATCTCGTTCGAGATCTTCACCGCCTCGTCCGCGTCCACGATCAGCCCCATGTAGCCCGGAACCGTGGACACCCCCGCCTCCTGCGCGATCTTCTTGGAGGTGATCTTGTCGCCCATGGCTTCGATGGCGCCCTTCGGCGGCCCGATAAAGGCGACCTCGGCGCGCTCCAGCGCCTCGGCGAACTTCGCGTTCTCCGACAGGAAGCCATAGCCCGGATGCACCGCCTGCGCGCCGGTCTTCTTGATCGCATCCATGATCTTGTCGATCACGATGTAGGACTGGTTCGCCGGAGGCGGGCCGATGTGCACCGCCTCGTCCGCCATTTCCACATGCAGCGCGTGCTTGTCGGCGTCCGAGTAAACCGCCACGGTCTTGATACCCATCTTGCGGGCGGTCTTGATGACCCGGCAGGCAATCTCGCCCCGGTTGGCGATCAGGATCTTGTCGAACATGTCTGTCCTCTCTTCTTCTCTATTGGCCCTGCAGGGGCGTATGGCGGAGCGCATGCAAAAGCCGCCCGCGGGCAGGGCCCGGGGCGGCTTTGTCATGCTTGGTCAGGCAGGCGCGAAGGCCCGCCCGGTTCAGGTCGGAAAACTCAGCGGTTGGCGCAGACGCCCGGCGTGACGTCGTCGCAGACCACGCCAGCTGCGCCGCCGACGGCCGCGCCGGTGACCGGGTCCTTGCCAAGTGCGGACGCGGTTGCCGCGCCGACACCGGCGCCGATGACGCCGCGTTCGAGGTCACTGCCTTCACAGGCGGCCAGGCCGATGCTGGCGGCAAGGGCAAGGGTAAGGGTCGTGATACGCATGAGAAGGACTCCATCTGTCTCTGGGGTGCGTTATGCACCCTTGTCAGATGATCCAACGCACGCCCGCAAGCATTCGTTCCGCGCAAGGCCGCGCCTGCGCGGCTCCTTGCGCATCGACGGGGGAGGCTGAGCGGCAGTCTGCCTATGGCGCGGGAAAGAAGGGTGCCGGGCAGGCATTCAGGGGACAGAATGCACCGCCCGGCGAGGGATGGGCCTCGGGCGTTTACGCGTGACGCGGTCGGGGACACCCGGGACAAACCCACAGTGTCAAAGGATTTTTGCGCCGCAAGGCTCGGCAAGAAGCCGCGCAGGGTTTGAGCCTTTTTCTGCCCAAACCGGGGGAGACTCGGCAGGATCACGCCCAATCCTCCCCGTCGTCCTCGTCCTGGTGGTCCTCGTCCTCATCATCGAAGCCCTCATCCTCGAAAACCTCCGGATAGGACGCCCGCGCAACCCGCACGTCGATGACCAGCAAGGCCTCGTAATCGGTCGGATCGAAGCCGTCGGGGTCCACCGCCTTCACCTCGCGCCCGAACAGCCAGGACAGCCGCCCGGCGTCGAGATTGCCGCGCTCGAAGGGCTCCTCGCCGAAGTGCTCCCAGAGCGCCTTCATGAAACCCGCATCGGCGCGGCGGTCCGCCGGACGGCGGTCGCGGAACCGCTCGCGGGCGGTCAGCGGCGTGGCGCCCTTGGGATTGGCGCGGCGGAGGGTGAACTGGAAATCGGTGCCGGGCAGACGCCCGGGAAAGCCGCGATGCTTCAGCATGACGTGCCCTCCTGGCCGGATTGGAGGGAACGTGGGGCGCGGTGCTCCGCGCCCCCGCAGCGACAGGGCAATGACGGGACGGACGGCGGGGCCGCCCGTCCCGACGTCTGTTTACTTGTACTTGCCGGTGTAGACGGGTTCGACGCTGATCGGCTCGGGATTGACCACGACGTACTCTTCTTCTTGCTGGCCGCAGGCGGAAAGCGCTGCAAAGAAACCCAGCATGGCAAGAAGCTTGATGCTGTTAGACATGTCTTGCTCCTGTCAGTTATCGCGGGCGACCCGCGACGAGACCGCCGCGTGTAAACCCGCTTCGAGGTACCGATTGCTTGGGTGCAATCGCCGCTCACGATAGCCGCGCTCGCGGTCAAAAGATACGGGGGCGTTCCTATACGGATGGCCTGTGACTCGAAAGCCTCAAAAGCCTGTCCACATGAGGAGTGCGCCGCAAGATATTGTGGATGCATCAAAAAGCCTCCCAAATGCAGGCATTGTCCGCGACACTGAAACTCTCGAAGAACTGCGTGACGTCCGGGGTCATGACGCCGAACTCCACCGGCGCGGACATCAGCGTTATGACGATCCGGCCCGGTTGCGGGCCGATGTCGGCCAGCCGCGGCAGGGCATAGCCGGTGCACAGCGCTTCCATGTCTGCCATCATGGCGTCGAAATCGCCCTCGCCCTCGGCGATGGCCGGAGCGAGGAAGCGAAAGCGGTAGGTCAACCCGCCGCCCGGTTCGTCCCAGATCATGTCATGAAAGCTGACGTCCTGCCCGGAGGGCACCGGCACGGCCTCGTCGCTGCCCGCTTGCGCAGGCAGGGCAGACGTCAACAGAACTGTCAGAATGGTTGACGCGCAGCCCCGACCCCACCACGTGGGTCCTCCCGCCGGGGCCGCGCATGACCCGGGCGCACCCGGGTGATGAACTCGTGTGAGGGCGCTCATTGCACACCCTCCGCCGCCCAGCTGATCCAGCGCGCACGATGCGCCGGGTCGGACAGCAAGGCTTCGATGCGGGGCGCGGTCGTCTGCGGCAGCGGCGTGCCGGTCAGGCACCGTCCACCTGCGGTCAGACAGATTCCATCCCCAAGCGCGGCAACTTGTATCACCGGAGAAAATCCGCGCAACCCTTTTAACACCCTCCACAAATCCTGCCGCACCTGACGCGCCAGCCTGCCGCGGCGCAGCATCGGAAAACCCGCGCTTGCCGCAACGTCAAATCGCGGCGGCCAGTGCCGCGCGAGCACATAGCCGCGGGCACTCCGTGCCTCGTGCCAGCCGCCGCGCAGGGTGCGCACCGGCGCGTCCTCGCGCAGCATCTCTTGCAGACTGTCAGCCATGTGCTCCCCCGGCCCCTCGGCTCAAAGCGGAATGTTGTCGTGCTTCTTCCACGGGTTCTTCAACTGCTTGCCGCGCAGCATGGCAAAGGCCCGGCTCACCCGCTTGCGCGTGGATTTCGGCTGGATCACCTCGTCGATGAACCCGCGTTCCGCCGCCACAAAGGGGTTGGCGAAGCGGTCTTCATACTCCTTCGTATGCGCCGCGATCTTCTCCGCATCGCCCAGGTCGGCGCGGTGGATGATCTCTGTCGCCCCCTTCGCCCCCATCACGGCAATCTCCGCCGTCGGCCAGGCGTAGTTCAGATCGCCCCGCAGGTGCTTGGACGCCATCACGTCATAGGCCCCGCCATAGGCTTTCCGGGTGATCACCGTCACCTTCGGCACCGTCGCCTCGCCATAGGCGAACAGCAGCTTCGCGCCATGCTTGATGACGCCGCCGTATTCCTGGGACGTCCCCGGCAGGAAGCCCGGCACGTCCACGAAGGTCAGGATCGGAATTTCGAAGGCATCGCAGAAACGCACGAACCGCGCGGCCTTGCGCGAGCTGTCGATGTCGAGGCACCCGGCCAGAACCATCGGCTGGTTCGCCACCACGCCCACGGTCTGCCCTTCGAGACGGATGAAGCCGGTGATGATGTTCTTGGCGAAGTTTTCCTGGATCTCGTAGAAATCGCCCTCGTCCGCGACCTTCAGGATCAGTTCCTTCATGTCATAGGGCGTGTTGGCGTTCTCCGGGATCAACGTGTCGAGGCTGCTCTCGATGCGGTCCACGTCGTCGAAGAACGGGCGCACCGGCGGCTTCTGGCGGTTGTTGAGCGGCAGGAAGTCCACCAGACGCCGCACCTCCGCAAGCGCCTCCACGTCGTTCTCGAAGGCACCATCCGCCACGGAGGATTTCTTCGTATGGGTCGAGGCGCCGCCAAGCTCCTCCGCCGTCACCACCTCGTTGGTCACGGTCTTCACCACATCGGGGCCGGTGACGAACATGTAGGACGAATCCTTCACCATGAAGATGAAGTCGGTCATCGCGGGCGAGTAGACCGCGCCGCCAGCGCAGGGCCCCATGATGACGGAAATCTGCGGCACCACCCCGGAGGCCATGATGTTGCGCTGGAAGATCTCCGCGTAGCCCGCGAGCGCGTCCACGCCCTCCTGGATGCGGGCACCGCCGGAATCGTTCAGGCCGATCACCGGTGCCCCGTTCTGCACCGCCATGTCCATGATCTTGCAAATCTTCTGCGCGTGGGTTGCCGACACGGACCCGCCGAGCACGGTGAAGTCCTGGGAGAATACATAGACCATCCGGCCATTGATGGTGCCCCAGCCGGTCACCACGCCGTCGCCGTAGGGACGGTTGTCCTGCATGCCGAAATCGGTGCAGCGGTGGGAGACGAACATGTCGTATTCCTCGAAGCTGCCCTCGTCGAGCAGGAGGTCGATGCGCTCCCGCGCCGTCAGCTTGCCCTTGGCGTGCTGCGCGTCGATGCGCTTCTGCCCGCCACCCAGACGCGCGCCCTGGCGGCGCTCATGCAGTTCTGCAAGAATGTCTTTCATCGTCCATCCCTTCTCGTGTTCGGCTCCCCGCCCCTGTCGATCCGGCCTTTGCAGGTGCAGCATGTCAAGGGCACCTGGCAGTTTCCCGGCGAGTCATCGTCAGACGGGCGCTTTGCGGCGAAAATACAAAGCAAACCCGATCACTCAAGCGAATCTTGGCAAATTTGCAAATTCTGCATATGCATTGCACTGCAAATTGCGAAATCGCAAATTACGTGTCGTCGTCATGCATAATATGGACAAGCCCGCCTCGCAGGCGTACCGCTTTGCCCATGACCAGTCCCGCACCCGTCCGGTTCCTCGACCGCAGCACCCCGCCCCACATCGGCACCCTCGTCCTGCTCGCCGGCATGTCGGCGCTGGTGATGAACATTTTCATCCCAAGTCTGAACGCCATGGCCGATTGGTTCGGCACCGAATATGGCGTCATGCAGCTCGCCGTCGCCGGATATCTGGCGATGAACGCCGTGCTGCAGCTGTTCATCGGCCCGATGGCCGACAAGTTCGGGCGCAGGCCGGTGATCCTCGCGGGGCTCGCGATCTTCTGCGTGGCGACCGTCGGATGCATCGTCGCGCAGGACATCGTCACCTTCCTCGTGTTCCGGATGATCCAGTCCGCCATCGTCGTTGCCATGGTGCTCAGCCGCGCGGTGGTGCGCGACCTCTACCCGCCGGATCAGGCCGCCTCCATGATCGGCTATGTCACCATGGGCATGTCCGTGGTTCCGATGATCGCCCCCGCCATCGGCGGCGCCCTGTCGCAGATGTTCGACTGGCACGCGACCTTCTGGCTGATGCTGGCCCTGGGGCTGCTGACCCTCTGGCTCAGCTGGCGCGACCTGGGCGAGACCGCCACCCGCAGCACCCTCTCCCTCGGCCGCCAGTTCGCGGAATACCCCGAGCTCTTCGTCTCGCCGCGCTTCTGGGGCTATGCGCTCGCCTGCAGCTTCTCCTCCGGGGCGTTCTTCTCCTACGTCGGCGGCGCGTCGTTCGTCGGCACCGAAGTCTTCGGCCTGACGCAGTCCGAGCTTGGCTTCTACTTCGGCGCCCCGGCCATCGGCTATGCGCTCGGCAACTTCATCTCCGGACGCTACTCCGCCCGCGTCGGACTCAACCCGATGATGCTCTGGGGCGGGATGATTGTCACCGGCGGGATGCTGCTCTCCGTTCTCGTCTTCCTCGCGGGCTATGGCAGCGTCACCGCCTTCTTCGGCTTCATGACCCTTGTCGGCCTCGGCAACGGGCTGACCATACCCAACGCCACCGCCGGGATGCTCTCGGTGCGCCCGCACCTCGCCGGCACCGCGTCTGGCCTTGGCGGCGCGATCATGATCGGCGGCGGCGCGGCGCTGTCTGCCCTTGCGGGCGCGTTGCTGCAACCGGGCAGCGGCGCGATGCCGCTGCTGCTGCTGATGCTCGTCTCCGCCGCCTGCTCCGTCGTTGCGGCGATGATGGTCATTGCGCGGGCGAAGCGTCTCGGGGGGCTGGACGCGGCCTGAGCGGTCTGCAAAGTTGCAACCCATCAGGCGCAAACTTGCAAAGGCTCGACGATGGCTCCCCAGAAACTCTATGCCGGCGCCAAGCTGCGCGACATCCGGGGCCGGCTTGGTATCACGCAGAAGGACTTCGCCGCCAAGCTCGGGGTCTCCCTGCCCTACCTGAACCAGATGGAGAACAACAACCGCCCCGTCTCCACGACGGTGGTGCTGGCGCTGGCGCAGGAGTTCGGCTTCGACGTCACCGAGCTTGGACAGGGCGACAGCGAGCGGCTGGTGTCGGACATGCGCGAGGCGCTGGCCGATCCGATCTTCGCAGAGGCCGCGCCGCAGCTGGCGGACCTGCGCCTGACCGCCTCCAACGCGCCCGCGCTGGCCCGCGCCTTCCTCACCCTGCACCGCGCCTACAGCCAGACCCACGAGCGCCTCGCCTCGCTCGACGAGGCGCTTGGCCGCGAGGGGGCGCAGCTTCAGCCGAGCCCCTGGGAGGAGGTCCGCGACTTCTTCCACTACTGCGACAACTACATCGACGCGGTGGACCGCGCCGCCGAGCATTTCGCCCAGTTGCGGACGGGCGAAAGCGACATCCGGCAGGCGGCGATGGGCCGCCTCGCGCTGTCCGGCATCACCGTCCGCCGCGCCCGCGAAGCGCCGCTGCGGGCGTTCGACAAGGAGCGGCAGGAGCTGACGCTCTCCTCCCTCGCGCCGCCGGAAACCCAGACCTTCCAGCTGCTGGTGCAGGTCGCCCTGCTGCGCCAGAACCAGCTGCTGGACGCCACCCTGGACCTCGCCCGGTTCCACTCAGACGAAGCCCGCGCCATCGCCAAGCTCGGCCTTGCCAACTATTTCGCCGGGGCCGCGATGATGCCCTACACAGCGTTTCTGGACGCCGCGCAGGAGACGCGGCACGACCTCGAACTGCTCGCAGCCCGCTTCGGCGCGTCCATCGAACAGGTCGCGCACCGGCTCTCGACGCTGCAACGTCCCGGGGCGAAGGGCGTGCCCTTCTTCTTCGTCCGCGTCGATCAGGCGGGCACGATCACCAAGCGGCACAGCACCACGCGGCTGCAATTCGCCCGCTTCGGCGGGGCCTGCCCGCTGTGGAACGTCCACCGCGCCTTCGAGACGCCGGGCCGTTTCCTGCGCCAGCTTGCCGAAACCCCGGACGGGGTGCGCTACATCTCGCTTGCCATCGACGTGTCGAAAACCGGCGGCCACTTCGGCGCCCCGCGCCGCCGCTACGCCATCGCGCTCGGCTGCGAGGTGCGGCACGGCGCGGCGCTGGTCTATGCGGATGATCTCGACTTCACCCGCGCCTCGGCCTTCGAGCCGATCGGCATCTCCTGCCGCATCTGCGAGCGCGAGAACTGCCACCAGCGGTCCGTGCCGCCGCTGGAAAAGCGCCTGACCATCGACCCGACCCGGCGCGATACCCTGCCCTATCGGCTGGAGTGACCCTTCGGCGTGGAAAATTTTGCCGGGACAAAATTTTGGCTTCGGGGGCGCTGCCCCCGGACCCCCGAGGGTATTTTTGGACCAAAGAAGTACAGGGGCGTGTCACGGACGCGCCGGCCACCGCGCCGCGAGGTCGGCCATCAGCCCGCGGTCCACATCGTCCAGCGGACCCTGCGCCCAGGGCCGGAAACGCATCCGGAAAGCGTCCAGCAGATCCGCCTCGCCGCCCTCCGGCCAGCCGTAGCCGAAAACCCGCGCGTCCCGTGTGAACGCCCCCGGCTCGGCCATCTCCGGCCAGACGGCCAGCCCCTGCCGCGCCAGCCGCTTCCAGTCGAAGCGGCGTCCCGGGTCGATCTTGCGCCCCACCGCCGTGTCGGAATGGCCCAGCACCGCCTCCGGTCCAAGCTGCCAGCGTGCGAGAATGCCGCGCAGCAGCCGCTCCACGACGGCCATCTGCGGCTGCGGGAAAGGCTGCAGGCCGGTGTTGGCGATCTCGATGCCGATGGAACGCGAATTGACGTCCGGCAGGCCGCCCCAGCTGCCCGCCCCCGCGTGCCAGGCCCGCTGCCCCTCGCAGACCAGCTGCCAAAGACGGCCGTCGCGGGCGACCACGTAATGCGCGGAGACTTCCGCCTCCGGATTGCACAGCCAGTCGCGGGCCGCCTCGGCGCCCGCCATGGCGGTATAATGCAGCAGAACCAGCGAAGGGCGCAGGCCATCCCGGCGCTCCCCGCAATTCGGCGAAGGCCACCGTTCTGCCCCGGCCTCGCCGATCATGTCCGGATCAGCCGTTCCGCGCCGCGCGGAACGGGGCCGGATCCCACGAGCAGGCAAAGCCGTCGCCGTCCGGGTCCATGCCCTTGCGGTCCTTTTCCGGGCCGCCCATCACGAGGAAATCCTCCTGCGCGAGGTCGGGCGAGGGATAGGCCGCGCAGGCGCGCTGGGCCTTGGACTCGGAGCTGAAACTGGACCGGCTGTAGAGCGGCGTGCCCACCGGGTTGTTCGTCCGGAGCGCGTATTCCACGATGTTCGGGCGGTTGCTGCCCGGGCGGGTCGGCAGTTCGGTCGGCTGGATGATCTGGAACTGCGCCCGGTTCTGCGCGATCATCGCCGCGTCATCGGCGATGTCCCGTTCCGCCGACACCGCGCCGAAATCGTTCTCGTCCGAGATGCCCACCGCATTGGTCACCACCTGCGGCGCCGGGTTGGACGGGGAGGCCTGCACCGGGCCACCGCTGCCGCCACCATCGAGCGGCTGCGCCTGGACGTCCACCGGGCCGGGCACCGTGGTGGGACGTCCGCCGCCGGTCAGCGCGGCCTCGCGCTGCGCCTGGTATTCGCGGTAATCGCCGAAGCCGACGCCGCGGCCCGTGTCCACGACCCCCGCGCCGCTGTCCGGCACCGACGGGCCGCAACCCGCCACCACGGCCAGCGCCGCCAACCCCAAGAAACCGTTCCGCATCATCGCTCTGCCCCAGATATGGTCAACGCGCCTTACCACCATTTCCCCGGCTTGGCCACAAACCCGGCGGCCTGCTCCAGCGCATAGGCGGTATTCAGCAGATCGCCCTCTTCCCACGGCCGGCCAATCAGTTGCAGCCCCAGCGGCAGCCCCTGCTTGTTCACGCCCGCCGGAACCGCGATGCCCGGCAGACCGGCAAGGTTCACCGTCACGGTGAACACGTCGTTGAGGTACATCTGCACCGGGTCGGCCTCCGTCATCTCGCCAAGGCCGAAAGCGGCGGAGGGAGTCGCGGGGGTCAGGATCGCATCGACACCGGCGGCGAAGACGTCCTCGAAATCCTTCTTGATCAGCGTCCGCACCCGGCGAGCACGGTTGTAATAGGCGTCGTAGAAGCCCGCCGACAGCACATAGGTGCCGACCATGACGCGGCGCTGCACCTCGTGGCCGAAGCCCTCGGCGCGGGTCTTTTCGTACATCTCGGTGATGCCGTCGCCCTGCGCCAGTTTCGCCCGGTGGCCATAGCGCACACCGTCATAGCGGGCGAGGTTCGAGGAGGCCTCCGCCGGGGCGATGACGTAATAGGCCGGCAGCGCGTATTTCGTGTGCGGCAGGGAGATGTCGACGATCTTCGCGCCTGCGTCCTGCAGCATCCGGCGCCCCTCGGCCCAGAGCGACTCGATCTCCTCGGGCATGCCGTCCATGTGGTATTCCTTCGGAATACCGATGGTCTTGCCGCGGATGTCGCCGGTCAGCATGGCCTCAAAATCCGGCACCGCGAGGTCCGCAGAGGTCGAATCCTTCGGGTCGTGACCACACATCGCCTGCAGCATGATCGCCGCGTCGCGCACGTCCTTGGTCATCGGCCCGGCCTGATCCAGCGAGGAGGCGAAGGCGATGATGCCCCAACGCGAGCAGCGGCCATAGGTCGGCTTGATGCCGGTGATGCCGGTGAAGGCGGCGGGCTGGCGGATCGAGCCGCCGGTGTCGGTGCCGGTCGCCCCAAGGCAGAGGTCTGCCGCCACGGCCGCCGCCGAACCGCCCGACGAGCCGCCGGGGGTCAGCGCCGCGTCGTCATTGCCGCGCCGCCAGGGGTTGACCGCATTGCCATAGGCCGAGGTCTCGTTCGACGAGCCCATGGCGAATTCGTCCATGTTCAGCTTGCCGAGCATGACCGCACCCGCATCGAAGAGCTGCGTCGTGACGGTCGACTCATACTCGGGCCTGAAACCCTTGAGGATGTTGGAGGCGGCCTGCGACGGCACGCCCTTGGTGCAGAACAGGTCCTTGATCCCGAGCGGAATGCCGCAGAGGGCGGGCGCATCCCCGGCCTTGATCCGGGCATCGGCGGCCTTCGCCTGCTCCCGAGCGATCTCCGGCGTGTCATGCACGAAGGCGTTCAGCGCCTTCGCGCCCTCGATGGCCGAAAGGCAGGCCTCGGTCAGCTCGACGCTCGTCACCTCGCCCTTGCGCAGCGCGTCGCGCGCCTCGGCGATCTTCATCTTCGTCAAATCGGACATCATTCCACCACCTTCGGAACCGCGAAGAAACCTTCCCGCGCATCCGGCGCGTTCTTGAGCACCGCCGCCTGCTGGTTGCCGTCGGTGACGCCATCGACCCGGCGCTTGAGCCGCATCGGCGTGACGGAGGTCATCGGCTCGACGCCGGTCACGTCGACCTCGTTGAGCTGCTCGATGAAGCCAAGGATGGTGTTGAACTCCTCGGCCAGCGCCGGCAGCGCCTCCTCTTCCACCTTGATCCGGGCCAGCTTGGCCACGCGGGCGGCGGTCTCCTTGTCGATCGACATGGGCGTCCCTCTTCGCTTGGGTTTGACCCGGGCTTTACCGTTCCGCGCAGGGCGCTGCAAGCATCTGGGACGGGGAACCGGGGTTTGGTCGCGGACGGCCCGCGCTCCGCCTGCCAAAGCAGCGCGGCCCCGGACGGCGATCCGGGGCCTGAAAGCACGATGCGGAGGGGCAGCCCGGAGGGTCCGCTACTTCGACAGGCCTTCCATTTCCCGCAACGCGGTGGAGGAAAGCATCTGCAACTCCTCCGCCAGGGTCTTGAACTCGGAGGCAATGAACCCGATGCCGCGGCCGAGATCGCCGAGCTTGCTGGCCTCGATGGCGGCATTGATCGCCACGAGGCGGACATGCTTGGAGATCGTCTCCATCCGCTTGAGCGTCTGCTGCGTGGCCGCAACGGCCCCCGCCGCCGCCTCCACTTCCGCGTCGCGCCGCTCGTCGATGTCGCGCCAGACGGTGTCGCAGAACCGGGTCACGACGGGCATGAACTGGCCCCGGCGCAACTCGTAGTGCTCCTGCAAGGCCGTGCCGAGCTCCGCGCCGCCGCGGTCCGCTGCCTGCACCACCCGCTGCGAGCCACGCGCCATGGCATCGAGATGCGGCACGATCGCGGACTCGGCCTCGATGAACCGGCGCAGCCACTTGCAGGTCTCGTCGGAGTATTCCTCCCAGGGATCGTGCAGCGTGTTGACGATCTCATGCGCCCGGTCGAGCCAGCGTACCGTGTCCTTCAGAACCTTGAGGTTGTGCTCCCGGTCGGCATCACGCTCGCGGCCATCCGGGTCCGGACGATGCAGCAGGGTGCCGAACAGCGCGACCCGCACGGCCCGTGACCGCGATTCGGCGACGAGGTCGACCAGCGCACGGCGCTGGCGGCTGACCTCCATCATCGCCGCCCGCTCCCTCTCCCGGTCTCCTCCGGGCACGGATGCCAGTTCGATGCTGCGCCCATGGTAGGTCATTCGGGTCTCCGGTTGTGTGATGACACCCCCTTTCTTGCTCGAAAATGTTTATTAAACTGTGAAGGAAATTGGCGCGATCCGGAGGGCACGCGCCGGACCGGCAGCAATCCGACAGGGAGCAAGACCATGAACATCCTCTGGCTGGGCCACGGCTCATTCCGCATCGAAATCGGCGACCAGATCCTGCTGATCGACCCCTGGATCAACGGCAACCCGATGATGGAAGGCAGGGACACGGAGGCCGCCATCGCCGGCGCCACGCAGATCCTCGTGACCCATGGCCACTTCGACCACACGCAGGACATCGTCGAGGTGTCGGAGCGCACCGGCGCGCCGGTCTCGGCGATGTACGAACTGGCAAATTACCTGTTCTCAAAGGGCGCGAAACAGGGCAATGCCTTCAACAAGGGGGGCACGCTGACCTTCGGCGACGTCTCGGTGAACATGGTCCCGGCCTCGCATTCCTCGTCGATCGTCATCGACGGACGCGGCGCCTACATGGGGGCGGAAATCGGCTACGTGATCCGCGGCGAGGGCAAGACGCTGTATTTCTCGGGCGATACCACGATCATGGCGGACATGGCCTGGATCGGTGCCTATTTCAAACCCGACATCGGCATCCTGTCGGCGGGTGGGTATTACACGATGGACATGGATATGGCGGCCTGGGCGGCGAAAACCTACTTCGACTTCAAGACGGTGATACCGTGCCACTACCGCACCTTCCCGGCCCTTGCGCAATCGGCGGAAAAACTGGCGGCAGGCCTGCCGGGAGTGGACGTGATCGAGCCACAGGTCCTTGAGGCGATCACCCTCTAGGCAGGAAAGAATTTCCGGGGCGAAATTCTTGTTTCGGAGGCTTCGCCTCCGGACCTCCAGGTATTTGTGGACCAAAGAAGACCGGGGCGCCGCACCTGATTTCTCTGGTCTTCAAATACCCTCAGGGGAGTCCGAAGGACGGGGGCGGCGCCCCCATCCCAAAATTTTGTTCCGGCAAAATTTTCTCCGCCTCAGGCGGATGCCTTCGCCAGGGCCTGGTCGAGATCGGCGATCAGATCGTTCGCATCCTCGATGCCGATGGAGATCCGCACCACGTTCGGCGCCGCGCCCGCCGCGATCTGCTGCTCTTCGGTCAGCTGGCGGTGCGTCGTGGAGGCCGAGTGGATCACCAGGCTGCGGGTGTCGCCGAGGTTCGCCACATGGCTGAAGATCTCCAGCGAATCCACCAGTTTGACGCAGGATTCGTAGCCGCCTTTCAGGGCCACCGTAAACAGCCCGCCCGCGCCGTTCGGGCAGATGCGGGACACCCGGTCGTTGTAGGGCGAGGACGACAGGCCGGCGTAGGTGACCTGTTCCACCGCCGGGTGGTTCTCCAGCCAGCTGGCCACCCGCGTGGCGTTCTCCACGTGGCGCTGCATCCGCAGCGACAGCGTCTCGATCCCCATCAGCGTGTAATGCGCCGCCTGCGGGTTCAGCGTCATGCCGAGATCGCGCAGGCCGATGGCGATGCCGTGGAAGGTGAACGCCAGCGGGCCGAAGGTCTCGTGGAACTTCAGGCCATGGTAGGCCGGTTCCGGTGCCGAGAGCGACGGGAACTTGTCCGAGGCGGACCAGTCGAACTTGCCCGAATCCACCACCACGCCGCCGGTCACCGTGCCGTTGCCGGTCAGGTACTTGGTCATCGAGTGCACCACCAGCGTTGCGCCATGCTCGATCGGGCGGCAGAGGTAGGGCGTGGCCGAGGTGTTGTCGACGATCAGCGGCAGGCCAGCCGCATCCGCCACCTTCGCCGCCGCGTCGAGGTCCGTGATGTAGCCGCCCGGGTTGGCGATGCTCTCGCAGAACACGGCGCGGGTGTCCTCGTCGATGGCCGCCGCCACCGCGTCCATGTCATCGAAATCGACGAACTTCGCGGACCAGCCGAAGCGGGTGATGGTCTGGCTGAACTGGGTGATCGAGCCGCCGTAAAGCCGCGTCGAGACCACCACGTTGCGCCCCGGTGCCATCAGCGGGAACAGCGCCATGATCTGCGCCGCGTGCCCGGACGAGCAGCACACCGCCCCCGCGCCGCCTTCCAGCGTCGCGACCCGCTCCTGCAGCACCGCGACCGTCGGGTTGGTCAGGCGCGAGTAGATGTAACCGACTTCCTGCAGGTTGAAGAGCGCCGCCGCGTGTTCCGCGTCGCGGAAGACATAGGCCGTGGTCTGGTAGATCGGCGTCTGGCGGGCGCCGGTGGCCGGGTCGGGCCGTGCGCCCGCGTGGATCTGAAGCGTGTCGAAGCCGTAGCTGGGGCCGTCTGTCATGGAATCCTCCCTCCAATGTTCGCCCTAGGGGTATGCCATTGTGTCCCGCCCGGCAATCCGTGGCCGCGCCCCGTCCCGAGAATGCCGTCCCGAAGCACACGGACGGTGGCTCCTGCACAGGGTCCGCCCCGCCTTCGCCCGCAAGATTTGCGATTGCAGTCATACCCTTGCCCGATTTCCGGGCGAAACCGCAGGCAACCGCGGCAACGAACCGGACCAAGCCTGCCATGTATTCGCCCCGACGCCCCGCACGAGCGGCCTTCCCCACCGTCGAAGCCCTGCGCCGCCGGGTCATCGCCGGTCTGCACGCGGCCCTGGGCGATGCCGAGATCACCCTGGCGCAGGACGATCCCAACACGCTGTGCGTCGAAACCGCCGCCAGCGGCGCGAACATGGTGCACCTCGGCAACCTTGCCACCGAACTGGTCGGCCAGTTGCCCCGCCCGGCCGCCGAGGCGCGGGTCGAGGCCTTCATCGCCATGGTCCGGAGCCTCGCACGGGGCGGCCCGGCGCTGGCCGCCGATCGTCTCTACCCGGCCCTCCGGCACCGCGATTTTCCGGCCCGCAGCGGCTGTGACCCGCTGACCCGCCCCGGTCCCGGCGACTGCCTCGCGGTGCTGATGTCGGACGAGGGCGCGCATACGGCGATGGTCACCGAAGCGGGACTCGACGCCGCCGGGCTGGACAGCGCCGGGGCCTGGGACGCGGCGGAGGAGAACTTCGCCCGCATCCTGACGCGCCTTGTGCTCTTCGCGGGCCCGGGCGGCTTGCTGTCGCTGGAACTCGAGGATTACGACTGGCTCGGCAGCAGCCTGCTGCTCGCTCCTGCGGTGATCGCGCATGTCATGGCGGCGCAGGACACCGGGCCGGTCTACCTCGCCGCCCCCTCCCGGCACTCGGTCGAGATGATCCCGGTGGCGGCCCCGGGCGCGCTGACGACACTGGCCGCCTGGATGGCGGAGCGTCTGGCCGAACCGCACCCGCAATCGGACCTCGTGTTCCGCTATGCCGCCGATGCCCGCGCCCCGCGCCCGGCCTTTGCCTTCGAAAACGGCCGGCTCAGACCGCTGTCCTGATCTCGGGTCCGCCGCCACAGGACGAGGCTGTGCCCCCGCATCCCCCGGACGGGGCCCGCGCCGCAGGCACGGGCTACGGACCGTCCCGCGCGTCACTGCGCGGCCGCCCCGGATCGCCGATCACATCACGACGGTCTCGACGCAGAGCACCGTCGGCAGGTGCCGCGCGATCTCGGTGAAGCTGTCGCCCTCGTCGAAACTGGCGAAGACGGACCCGGAATTGGTCCCGAAGTACAGCCCCGGCGCCTCGGCCCGGTCCACCGCCATCGCCTGCCGGAGAACGGTGAAGTAACACGCGCCCTGTGGCAGCCCTTCGCGGCAGGCCTCCCAGCTCTCGCCGCCGTCCCGCGAGCGCCAGACCGCCGCCGACGCCTCCGGCGGGAAGCGCCCGGCCATGTCGCCGTTCAAGGGGAAGGTCCAGACCGTCTCCGGTTTGCCCGGATGCACCGCGATGGGAAAGCCGAAGTTCGAGGGCAGCCCCTCCGTGATGTCATCCCAGGACCGGCCGCCATCACGCGAGCGATACACTCCGTGGTGGTTCTGCTGGTACAGAACGTCCCCCCCGGTTCGCTGGATGTTGTGCACACAGTGGCCGGTGTCGCCGTCGCGCGGCCCCGCCGGGTGGTTGTGATGGGCGCAGGCTTCCGCGTTGGACAGCCGGTTGCGCCGGTCCCAGGTTTCGCCGCCGTCCTCCGTGGCAAACACCCCCGCCGCCGAGATCCCCAGCCACATCTTGCCCGGGTTTTCCGGCACCGGCACGATGGTGTGCAGCGTCAACCCCACCGCCCCCGGCTGCCAGCTGTCCGCCGACGGGTGGTTGGTCAGCCCTTCCACCTTCTCCCATGTCGCGCCATCGTCACCCGAGACGAAGAGCTTCGCCGGTTTCGAGCCCGCGTAAACCTTGCCGTCCACCCGCGCCAGCGACCACATGGCATCCGCCTCGCCGCTGAACGGTGCGGGCTCTGACGGCTCGATCCCCATCATCTTCGCCGTCTCCGGGTCATTGCGGACCCAGTGATCCATCTGCCCGTCCGCCAGCTTCGAGAGCACCCATGTCGCGCCGCCATCCGCTGACCGCCAGACCCCGGCGCCGAAGAACTCGCCGCCACCCGCAGCCCAGAGCATCCCGCTGTCCGGATCGCCCACCGCATGGTTGATACCCCATCCGCCGCAATGCGGCCCGGAGACGGCCCAATCCTGCCGCGCCGCGTCGGACGTCAGCAAAAACAACCCCTTGCTGGTCCCGGCCAGCACAATCACCTTGCCCACCATGGCAAAACTCCCTGTTTGCGCAAACGGGAGCGTAGCACGGGTTTCGGGAGGCACCTACAGCGCTGTGCGGCTGACCGCGCGCGGAACCGGGCGCCTTTCCCTCCCCCTTGGGGAGGGCCAGGGTGGGGGTGGGAAGGTCGGCGTGGGGGTGACAGGCCAGCATGGCGCAATGGGCCTCACCGCAACCAGAACCCCTCCTTCTTGATCCGGT
This sequence comes from Tropicibacter sp. S64, assembly GCF_049803835.1. Taxonomy (NCBI): domain Bacteria; kingdom Pseudomonadati; phylum Pseudomonadota; class Alphaproteobacteria; order Rhodobacterales; family Roseobacteraceae; genus Tropicibacter; species Tropicibacter sp. S64. Next base: position 120,773 of record NZ_JBNAGK010000005.1, read on the forward strand.
TGCGGATCGCCTTCTCCCGCGCCGGCAGGTCGTCCTGATCGAACAGCGCCCGCACCTTGCGCCCCCGGCCCTGGTAGATCATCCGCTTGAAGGGGTCATACTGCTTCAGCACCTTCTTCACCCGGTTCGGCGCGGCGATCTCTTCCAGGAGATCCACCACCGCCTGTGCCTCCCGCGCATAGAGCAGCGGCAGGGTGCGGTAATGGCAGGTCACCGTGCCGTCGAGCAGCCCCTCCGGCAGCGTTCCCCGCCCGCCCCCCAGGGCATGGATCACCAAGGGCAGGGCGACCTGGTCGAGCCAGGGATCGAAGGACTGCAAGGACGCCGCCTCCGGCGGATCGTCCCGGATCGTCAGCGCATAGTCGAGGAACCGCTGCCCGAAGACCCGCGGGCAGCGGTAGAAGAAGAACCCGGCGTTGAAATAGAGATACCGCTGCCAGTATTCGTCCGGCTGGCTCAGATCGAGCGAGCTCTCGAAATCGAGGCCGAAGCGGTCATAGAGCGAGCGCCAGATCTCCGCGTACCCCGGCCCGTAGATCTCCAGCTCCGGCCAGGTCCCCTCGCGCCGCATCGACGCCGTGGGCCGGTCGAAATCGAACGGCACCTGCGACAGGTCGCCAAGCACCAGCGTGTCGGTATCGAAGAACACGAACGGCTCGCCCTCGGGCAGGACGAACAGCGCCTCGATCTTGTTGCCATAGGGATAGGCTTCACCGAAATGCACGCTTTCGAACGGCAGAAAGGTCGCCCCGAGCCGCTCCAGCAGCGCCCGCACTTCCGGGTCCCGCACCCCGGGATCGCGGCTCCAGAGCGGCCCGGGACGTGGCTCCGCCACCCAGAGGCGAATCCGCTCCGGCGTGCCGCTCCGCGCCAGCGAGGCCGCGAAGAGGACCGCCTCGCAGGACAGCCGCCCGGCCTGCCCGACGATCAGCAGGTTCACCGTTTGCGATTGTGAGGCGGACGGGTTTCGTGCCATTCTGAGGCTGCTCATTCAGGTTTTTCAGGGCACTATAGGCGTGATCGGCCCCGGTCAAAAGCGCCATGTGCACCGCATTTCAGGGACTTCTTCCGATGATCGACCTCCTGCTGATCCTCACCGCCATCGCCAATGGCGCACCGCCTGCGCAGCCTGCCGCACAAGCCGCTGCCGCTCCGGTTGCCGCTGCCGCCACCGCCGCCCCGCCCCCGGCCATGACCGCCAGCAGCGGCCAGATGGCTCCCGCCCCGGCTGACGCGCCCAAGTACCGCGCGGAAAGCCAGGTGCCCACGGGCAAGTTCACCACCGCCACCGAGGTCCGCCCGATCCTCGACGCCACCCGCGCCAACTGGGTCGCGGTGCGCGAATACGACGGCAAGGACCTCGTGTACCTGACACATCTGCTGTCCTGGCGCTGCGGACTGGTGGCGATCCAGGTCGGGCTGAACGGCGGGCCGCTGGAAGACTGGCCGATGGAAGAGTGTCATGAAGGCACCGGCTCCCCGAACGCGCTCACCGGCGATGCGACACTGATCTACCACAGCTATCCGCCAAGCTCGGTGCAGACCATCACGGTGGAGATCACCTACGACGACCTCACCGCCGACACGGCCACCTTTGACCGCAACGGCGCGATGATTCCGTAAGGCCCCATCCGGCATTCTTGTCCGGATTTGACACAAGCCCACGCGCCCCGCACACTCCCTGGACATTCGTACCCAAGGAGAGTCCCATGCGTTTTGCAAAAGCTGCCCGTACCACGTTGCTTGCCCTTGTTGTCTCGACCGTCTCGGCGGTCTCGGCCCAGGCGGTTGTCGTTCACCAGTATTCCGGCACATCGGACAGTGATCCGCTCGTGACGCTGTCGGGCTGGTTCACCATCTCCGAAAGCACCGTGCTCGAGTCGGGCGTCTATCTCGCCAATTCCGACATCCTCGACCTCAGTTTCGTGCACAGCGAAGATGGCACGGCTGGCATGGCTGGCCTCGTGACCGCAGATCGCACGAGCCTGTCCGCCGTCGACGGCACCGTGACCGGCGGTCAGGGCGGATTCCTGTCCATCCTTGCGCCGTACAACGCGCCGTTCCAGATGACGCTCTACGGAGGCGGCCTTGTCCGCTCCACAGGCGGGTTCTACAGCGGAACATGGACCTCCTATATCGGTGCGCCGCCCAACGCGTCCGCCGTGCCCCTGCCCGCCGGTTTCCTGCTCCTGTCCACCGCGCTCGGGCTTGCGGGCGTCCTGTCGCGCCGCCGCCGGACCTGATCCGGCGCGTCTCCCCGGTTGCCGGGCGCATCGCTCCCGTAGGGCGGGGCTGTGCCCCGCCCCCCCCTGCGGACCATCACCGGCTTTCGACGGGGGCGCCCATGTCCGCCGGGGCCAGCCCCTGCACATAGGCGAGGACCGCCTCGACCTCGTCCAGCGTCATCGTGATCGGGGCGATCGGCGACGGGCGGTCTTCCGGGAACGGCTCGGAGACGCCGTCGATCAGGGTGAAGGCCGGGTGCGGGTTCAGGACGTAGAAGGCCTGGAACCGCTCCGACCAGTCCGGCATTGCCCGCAGGATCATGAAACTCGGCGTCGAGCCGATGGAGCCGAAGCGCTCCTCCGGGCGCACCACGTGGCAGCGCTTGCAATGCAGCTGCGCCGCCCGCAGGCCAAGGTCCGCATCGCCGTCGAAGGTTACCTCCCGCACCACCCGCGCCTTCGCCTCCGGCAGGGTGAACAGCGGCTCGCCCTCCGGAGCAAAGCCCGTCACGGTGTTGCGCCCCACCTCCGAGCGCAGCCACTCGGCAAAGCGCTGCGCCCCGGTGTGGTCTTCGGAGAGCACCGCAAGGTGCCAGACCTGCCCCGCGCCCTCGAACAGCGCCGTGCCATCGTCGCCCAGGGCCACCTCCGCCGCCTCCCCCGGCGCGACCCGGGTGACACGCACTTGGGTCTTGAGGGTGAAGCGCGGAAGGATATGGTGCAGCAATCCGGATTGCTCCAGCACCTCCGGTGCGGCCAGCCGCACGTGCCGTTGGTCTTGCGCCCGCGCGGCAAGCGGGGCAAGCAGGAGCATCAGAACCGTGATCCAGCGCGTGAGCATGACCCCATGCTAGGCCCCGGCCCCCGCCCGGATCAAGAAAAACAGGGAAGGAGAGCGCCATGAGCGACGATTTCAACATGTCGATGCGGAAGTTCCTCAAGCAGGTCGGCGTGACCTCGCAGCAGGCCATCGAAGAGGCGATGCGGAACGCCGACACCGCCGGAAAGACCTTTGCGGTCAAAGCCGTCGTGACCATCGAGGCGCTTGACCTGACGCATGAGGTCAGCGGCGAAATCAAGGGGCAGGAGTAAGCCTTGCCGCTCTCTCGTGACGCCGTTCTTTCGCTTCTCAAGACCATCGCGGACCCGGCCGGGGGCGACATCGTCTCCTCCGGTCTGATGCGGGCGCTGAACGTCTCGGACGACGGCTCGGTCCGCTTCGTGATGGAAATCGCCGGCCCCTCGCCCGCCCTCGACGCCGTGAAGGCCGAGGCCGAGGCCGCGCTGAAGGCCGCCGGGGCCCCCGCCGTGACCATCGTGATGACCGCGCATCAGGACAAGGCCCCGCCACAGCTCAAGCCCGCCGCGCCGAAGCCGCAGGGCCCGCAGGCCATTCCCGGCGTCGACCGGGTGCTCGCCATCGCCTCCGGCAAGGGTGGCGTCGGCAAGAGCACCGTTTCCGCCAACCTCGCCTGCGCCCTCGCGCAGCAGGGGCGGCGCGTGGGCCTGCTCGATGCGGATGTCTACGGGCCGTCGCAGCCCCGGATGCTCGGCGTCTCGGGTCGTCCCGCCTCGCCCGATGGCAAGACCATCCTGCCGCTGCGCAACCACGGCGTGACTATGATGTCCATCGGTCTGATGACCAACGAGGGGCAGGCGGTGGTCTGGCGCGGGCCGATGCTCATGGGCGCCTTGCAACAGATGATGATGCAGGTGCAGTGGGGTGCGCTCGACGTTCTGATCGTCGACCTGCCCCCCGGCACCGGCGACGTGCAGATGACGCTGGCGCAGAAGACGGACGTCACCGGCGCGATCATCGTCAGCACGCCGCAGGATGTGGCGCTGCTCGACGCCCGCAAGGGCATCGACATGTTCCAGCAGCTCAAGGTGCCGATCGTCGGCATGATCGAGAACATGAGCACGCATATCTGCTCGCAATGCGGCCATGAGGAGCACGTTTTCGGCCATGGCGGCGTGGCGGCGGAGGCGGCGAAACTCGGTGTGCCGCTGCTGGCGGAGATCCCGCTGCACCTCGACATCCGGCTGGCCGCCGACGGCGGCGCGCCCATCGTGGTCAGCGCTCCGGACTCGGCGCAGGCGAAGGCCTTCCAGGACGTGGCGGCGCAACTCGTCAAGGCCGGGGTCGCCTGATGTCCGGGCTGGATCATCCCGAAACGCTGGCCTTCCCGCCGCTCATGGCGGGCGAGGAGGTCACCGGGCGGCAGGACCCGGCGGAGATCGCCTGCCTGCGGGCGGCGCAGGGCTGCGACGCCGGGCTGGTGGTCTACCGGCTCGGCGGCGCCTCGGTGGAGGCGGCCATCGTCTTCGCGCCCGAAGTGCCGCTGCGGCAGGCCATGGCGATGCTCCCGGCCTGCGGTGTCGGCTTCCAGAACGCCCTCGGCGCACTGGCCCCGCCGGAGGTCGCCGTGCATCTCGAATGGAACGGCGCGATCCGGGTGAACGGCGCGACATGCGGCCGCCTGCGGGCCTTCGTCTCGGATGAGACCCCGGAGACCGTGCCCGACTGGCTGGTCATCGCGCTGAGCGTGCCGCTGCTGCCGCCCTCGGACGACGGCGGGCTGACCCCGGAGGACACCGCGCTCTACGCCGAGGGCTGTTCGGAAGTCGAGGCGCCCCGGCTGGTCGAAGCCTGGGCGCGGCACACGCTGGTCTGGATCAACCGCTGGGAAACCGAGGGCAATGCGCCGCTGCACGCCGAATGGCAGGGGCTGGCGCAGGGCATCGGCGAGGTGATGACACAGGGCGGCGTCACAGGCACCGCGCTCGGCCTCGACGAGGACTTCGGCCTTCTGCTGCGCGACGGCGAGACCACCCACCTGATCCCCCTGACGACGCTTCTGGAGACGCCATGAACCTCGCCCGCGCCATCCATTTCGACGAATCCGACACCTTTGTCTTTGCCCAGCCTGCCCGGACCGGCGAATGGTGCATCCCCGGCGGCTTCGAGTTCTCCGACTGGACGGAAGGCGATCTGACCGGCAAGGCCCGGCAGGCGTTCGCCAACGGCTGGCTGGGGCTGGAGACCGGCGGGCGGGTGACCTTCGTGGCCGTCACGCGCGCGGAACCGGCGGAGGTCGCGGCGCTGACCGAGAGCCTCGCCCGGCACTTCGTCACCTATTACGGCGCCCCGTCGGAAGAGGCCGCCCGGCCCGTCGCCGAAGCCGAGCTCGCCCATATGGCCGATCTCTGCGAGGACTTCGCCCCGAACACCCTGCTGACCGTGGCGCGGGAGCTGACCGAGGCCGGGGTCCGCGAGAGCTTCCGGGTGATCGAAGCCCCGGAGGCCGGGCTGGATCAGTTCGCCATCCATGGCTCGCTCGACGAGTAGGCAACGCCCCCCACCCAAACCCTCCCCACGGGGGAGGGCTTCCCGGCACCGCAATCGCGCCTCCCTCCCCCATGGTGAGGGTCAGGGTGGGGGAAGAAAGGGCTGTGGGGGAGAAAGACGAATGGGGCAAATCCCCCACCGTCCTGACGCAACCGTGACCGCCCTGCGCGAACAAGCTGATCCGAACTCCCCCGAATCGTCGTACGCTCTCTACCGGCCAGCCAAGGCCCAACAGGGAGGACAACCCATGAACGACCAATCGCCCCAGCGCCGCCTGACGGCCGCCGACTTCGATCAGGAACTGCTCGACCTCTACGACTTCTACGCCCACGGCAAGATCACCAAGCGCGAGTTCCTCGACCGCGCGGGCAAGTTCGCCGTCGGCACGGTGACCGCCGCGGCGCTGCTGAACATGCTCTCGCCCAACTACGCTCTCGCCGAGCAGGTCAGCTTCAACGATCCCGACATCACGCCCGAGTACATCACCTACCCCTCCCCCAACGGCCACGGAGAGGTGCGCGGCTACCTGGTGACCCCCGCGAATGCCACCGGCCCACTGCCCGCCGTGGTGGTGGTCCACGAGAATCGCGGCCTCAACCCCTACATCGAAGACGTCGCCCGCCGCGTGGCCAAGGCCGGCTTCATCGCCCTCGCCCCCGATGGGCTGACCAGCGTCGGCGGCTACCCCGGCAACGACACCGAGGGCCGGGCGTTGCAGCAGACCGTCGATGGCGAGAAGCTGATGAACGACTTCTTCGCCGCCTACGAATTCCTCGCCGCGCACGAGGCCACCACGGGCAAGGTCGGCGTCACCGGTTTCTGCTACGGCGGCGGCGTGTGCAATGCCATGGCCGTGGCCTACCCCGAGCTGTCGGCCGCCGTGCCTTTCTACGGCCGCCAGGCAAAGGCCGAGGACGTCCCGCGCATCGAGGCCCCGCTGCTCCTGCATTACGCCGAACTCGACGAGCGCATCAACGAGGGCTGGCCCGCCTACGAGGCCGCGCTCAAGGAGCACGGCAAGACCTACACGGCCCATATCTACCCCGGCGTAAACCACGGATTCCACAACGATTCGACGCCGCGTTACGATGAGGCCACCGCCGAGCTCGCCTGGCAGCGCACCATCGACTTCTTCAAACAGCACCTGGGCTGACCGGAACGCCCGCCCTGCGACCGGCAGGGCGGGCACCCCGCGCGATTCCGCTGGACAAGCGGCAGGCAGAGGGCAACTCTGGGCAAAAATCCAACCGGGAGCCTGCCCATGAAACTCTGGATCACCACCGCCGCCGCCCTCTGCCTCGCCACCGCCGCCACCGCGCAGAACGCCTGCGCCACCGGCAAGACCCTGACGGACGGAACCCTCACCATCGCCACCGGCAACCCGGCCTATTACCCCTGGGTGATGGACGACAACCCCGAGAGCGGCGAGGGTTTCGAGGCCGCCGTCGCCTATGCGCTGGCCGCGGAGATGGGCTTCTCCGAAGAGCAGGTCACCTGGACCCGCACCTCCTTCGATCAGGCGATCCAGCCCGGCGCGAAGGACTTCGACCTCAACATGCAGCAGTTCTCCATCACCGAGGACCGCGAGAAGATGGTCGACTTTTCCGACCCCTACTACAGCTCCGCCATGGCGATCCTGACGACGCAGAAGGTCGTCGACGCTGGCGCCACCACCAGCCCCGAAAGCCTCAAGGCGCTGATCTGGGGCGCGGATGCGAACACCACCGCCGTGCCGATGCTGACCGCGCTGATCCAGCCCGACAAGGACCCGATGCTCTACGGCGACAACGCCGACGTCACCGCCGCCCTGCAAGCGGGCCAGATCGACGCCGCGCTGTTCGACCTGCCCACCGCGCTCTATCTTGCGGGCGTGGTGGTGGACGGCGGCACGCTCCTTGGCCAGTTCCCGGCGGAGCGCACCGAGAACCCGGACGAATTCGGCATCCTGATGGAGGACGGCAGCGCCCTGAAGGACTGCGTGAACGCGGCACTCGCCACGCTGAAGGAGAACGGCACGCTGGCCGCCATCGAAGCCAAATGGCTCTCCGAAGCCACCGCAGTGCCGGTCATCGAGTGACCTGAGCTTCTTTGGTCCGAAAAATACCCTTGGGGAGTCGTGGCCCGGCGGGCCACGGCGGGGCAAAGCCCCGACCAAAAAATTTCCCCCGAGAAATTTTTCTCCCTGACGCGCCATGACCCAACCCACCCGTCGCCAGGCCTTCGAGGCCCGCCAGCGCAACCGCGCCACGCTCATCGCCGCCGCCTCCACCGGCGCGGTGCTGCTGGCGCTCGTCACGCTCATCCCGCTCGCCCCCGGATGGGAGGCCGTCAAACGCAGCTTCTTCAACGCCGAGGTCTTCACGAAGACCTTCCCGGGCCTCCTGCAGGCCTTCCTCATGGACATCGCGATCTTCGCCTGGTGCGCGCCGCTCATCGCCGCGCTCGGCCTGATCGTTGCCCTGATGCGCGACATCCGCTCGCCCGCGCTCTACCCGCTGCGGCTACTGGCCATCCTCTACACGGACATCTTCCGCGGCCTGCCGGTGATCCTGGTGATCTACCTGATCGGCTTCGGCATCCCAGGCCTCGGCCTGCCGCGCCCGTGGAACTCGCCCTACCTCTGGGGCAGCCTCGCGCTGATCGTGGTCTACGCCGCCTATGTCGCCGAGGTCATCCGCTCCGGCATCGAGTCGATCCACCAGAGCCAGCGCGCCGCGGCGCTCTCCCTCGGCCTCTCGCAATCGGACACCATGCGCTTCGTCATCCTGCCGCAGGCCCTGCGCCGCGTCGTGCCCGCCAACATGAACCTCTTCGTCGCCCTGCAGAAGGACGTGGCCCTCCTGAGCTTCATCGGCCCGGTGGAAATCTTCCGGCAGGCGGGCGTCTACAAGTCCCTCATGGCCAATTTCACCCCCTACGTCGGCGCGGCGCTGATCTTCCTCGCCATCACCATCCCCGCCACCCGCTACGCCGACCACCTGATGAACCGGCAGCAGAAGGCGCGCTCGTGATGGACCGGCTCACGCTTGAACAGGTGCAGAAGAGCTTCGGCACCAACACCGTCCTGAACGGCATCGACCTGACCATCGAGCCGGGACAGATGGTCTGCCTGATCGGCGCGTCGGGGTCCGGCAAATCGACGCTGCTGCGCTGCATGAACCTGCTCGAACCAATCGACGATGGCCGCATCCTGCTGGGCGAGGAGGACATCTCCGAGCCGGGCCGCGATCCTCAGCCCGTGCGCCAGCGCATCGGCATGGTCTTCCAGAGCTACAACCTTTTCCCGCACATGAGCGCAGAGGAAAACGTGATGCTCGCCCCCCGCCGCATCCGCGGCCTGACCCGCGAGGCCTTGCGCCCGGAGGTCACGGCGCTGTTCCGGCGCTTCGGCCTCGAAGACCGGATGCGGCATTACCCGGACCAGCTGTCGGGCGGCCAGCAGCAACGCGTCGCGATCATCCGCGCACTGGCGATGCGCCCGGACATCATGCTCTTCGACGAGATCACGTCGGCGCTCGATCCGGAACTCGTCGGCGAAGTCCTCGACGTGCTGCGGCAGCTGCAAGTCGACGGCATGACCATGGTGCTCGCCACGCACGAGATGGCCTTCGCCCGGGAACTGGCGGATGTGGTCTGCTTTCTCGACGGCGGGCGCATCTGCGAGATGGGCCCGCCGGAGCAACTGTTCGGCGCCCCGAGGGAGGCGCGCACGCGGACGTTCCTGTCCCGGGTGCTGCCCGGACCGGCGCGCGCGCCATCGTCGCCGGAGTGACACGCAGCGTCTTCCCCCCACCCCCAACTCTCCCCGCAGGGGAGGGCGCACGGCAGCGCAGGCCAAACCGTCGCCCTGCCCCGGGCACCGACGGGTCTCCCCTCCCCGACGGGGAGGGGCTGGGGGTGGGGGTCGGTGATGTGGAGTGGGGTGGGGGTCGGTCGGTGATGTTGAGTCGGGAAAGATCCGCCAGACCTACGGGATCACCTTCCCCGGGTTCAGGATGCCCTTCGGATCGAGCGCCGCCTTGACCGACCGCATCACCTCCAGCGCCACCGGGTCCTTGAACCGCGCCATCGCCGGGCGCTTGGCGAGACCGATGCCATGCTCCGCCGAGAAGCTGCCGCCCAGCGCCAGCGCCTCCTCCTCCACCGCTTCCATGATGGCATTGCGCGCCGCCCCGGTGGTTTCCGTCCAGACCGAATAGTGCACGTTGCCATCCCCGAGGTGGGCAACGACCATCGCCACGGCCTCCGGGTCCATCTCCGCCAGCCGGCGGTCGGCCTGACCGAGGAACAGGGCGACCCGGTCAAGCGGCACCGCCACGTCGCAGATGATCACCGGACGGGAGGTGCAGACCTCCGCCGCCGCCTCCCGCAGCGCCCAGAAGTCGCGCCGCTGGGCCTCGCTGTGCGCCACCACGGCATCGGCGAGATCACCGGCCTCCAGCATCTCGCCCAGCGCCGTCTCCAGCAGCCCGGCAATCGGCGGCTGACCGTCCGGACCCGGCACCACGTCGCGCGGCGCGGTCGCGCCCAGTTCCACGAGGATCGTCACGTCATGGCCTTCCTCGAACGGAAGCCGCGCGTCCGGATGCAGCCGGGCGTATGCCTCGACGTACCGCCGCGGCATGTATTCGAAGGCCTCCACCTGCCCGCCGGTCACCGCCTGCAGCCGGTTGAGCAGGTCCAGCGACGCCTCCAGATCGCGCATCCCGAGGAGCGCCGTCGCATAGGCCTTCGGCTGCGCCACCAGCTTGACCACCGCCGCGGTGATCACCCCGAGGATGCCCTCCGAGCCGATCATCAGGGTCCGCAGGTTCAGCCCGGTGTTGTCCTTGTGCAGCGCGCCCATGAGATCGACGATCCGGCCATCGGCGAGCACCACCTCCAGCCCGAGCACCAGATCGCGGGTGTTGCCGTAGCGCAGGACGTTGGAGCCGCCGGCGTTGGTCGCCAGAATGCCGCCCATGGTACAGGACCCTTTCGCGCCGAAGGTCATCGGGAAGGACAGCCCCTCCGCCTCCGCCGCCGCGTGGAGAGCGCCCAGGATCACCCCGGCCTCGACCACCGCGACCCGCGCCTCCGGGCGGATCTCGCGGATCCGGTTCATCCGGTCCAGCGAGAGCATCACCGCGCCGTCGCCGCACGTGCCGCCCGACAGCCCGGTGTTGCCGCCCACCGGCACCACCGCCTGCCCCGCCTGATGCGCGATGCGCAGCACCGCCGAAACCTCCTCCGCCGTCCCGGGTCGCGCCACGCAGAGCGGCGCCCAGCGATAGCCGCCGGTCCAGTCCCGGCACCAGGGCGCCATGTCCTCACCGGTCAGGACGAACCGGTCCCCCAGCGCCCCGCGCAGCGCCGCGACGGTCATCGGGCGCTCCCCGGAACACCGAAGGTCAGCGAGGCCCAGAGGCTCTCCCAGACCGGATCGTTCGGCCCCTCCGGCTCCAGTTCGCGCATGACGACGTGATCGACGAGGTAGTCATGTCCCGGCTTCACCTCCAGAACCGCCCGCCCGTCCGCGTCGGTGCGGTAGGTGCGGATGTCGATGGTGCCGTCCGGAGCTTCCTCGAACAGCTCCACCTGCACGTCCGCCCGCGGTGCGCCCTGATAGAGCGCCCGCACCGGGAGACCCTGCGAGAGATCGTCGGTATAGGGGTTGGCCAGCGCCACGATCTCGATGGCCAGCCCCATCTCCCGGTCCGCGCCCCGGGCCTCCCCGACGCCGATCAGGCTCTTGGCGTGGCGCGAATAGCGCTCGCGCACGAGGTCCTTCGTATAGCCGCGCTCCAGGTGGCGCTCCAGCGCCCAGGGGAAATCCTTGTGATTGCAGAAGGTCTCGAACTTGTCCCAGCCGTCGTAGGTCAGCAGGTAGTCGCGGGTGACATGCACCACGACCGCCAGACCTTCCTCCGGTGCCGGCATGTTCAGCGCGGGCTTGTCCCCCGCCCGGCCCGGCACCGCCGTGACGCTCTCGCCCATGACCACGTCGAAGCGGGTGAAATTGGGCGGCACGTAGGAATAGACCGAGCCCTTGAACTCCGAGCCGACCCGCAGGTCCGCCTGCAACGCCGCCCCGGGGGCGACCTGGGACAGCACGGGGTCGATCCAGAATTCATGGGCCGAGAGCGGCGAAGCCAGCAACAGGGCGGCGAGGGTCAATACGCGCATGGGGGTCTCCTTTCGGCGGCACCGTACAGGGGTTGGCATGGCTATGGTAGGTGGGGTTTGACGGAAATCCCGCGGGCACGCGCGGCCCTGACCCTCTGCCCTTGCCTTGGGCCTCCTCCCCCCACCCTGACCCTCCCCACGGGGGAGGGACATCCGCTCCGCCCTGACCGGTTGGCACGGAGACGGGGCCTCCCGCCATCCCGGCCCTTCCCGATTCCGCGGCGTGATCTCCCCTGCGGTCAGCGCGCGGCGCGGACTCCCTCCCCCGTGGGGAGGGTTGGGGTGGGGGAGGACAACGCGTGGGGGAGGACAACGCGTGGGGGAGGACAACGCGTGGGGGAGGACAACGCGTGCGCTTGGACAGGGCATGAGGATGGACAATGCACCAAGGCCCTTTCAGGCCGCCCAGCCGCTCAATCGTTGTGGCGCACGAAGACCGCCGGTTGCCGCTGTGCCTTCAGGGCCCACTCCATCTGCCCGTCGGTCTCGATCGCGCAGGGCCGCACCGCGCGCAGCCGGGCCAGCGCCTCGTCCGGGGCCTCCCCGGCCTCGATCATCAGCCGCAGCGCGACCATCCCGGACCGCCCGCAGCCGCCCCGGCAGTGCACCAGCACCCGGCCGCCGCCCATCAGTGCCCGCCGCGCCCGGGCCGACACATCCGGCCAGTCGTTCTCGAAATTGGCGTTCGGCACGTCGAAATCCCGCACCGGCAGATGCACCCAGCGGGTGCCGTGATCGACGATGTCCGCCCCGAGCTTCTGCGCCCCCGCCTCGAACAGCTCGACGTTGGTGACGAGCGAGATCACGAAGGCCGGGGTCCAGCTGGCGATATGCGTCAGGTCGCCCTTGTAGTCGCCCCCGGCCCCCGGCAGGGGCGAGAGCGCGAGGATGCCTCCGCCGACCGGCAGGGCGTGGATCACGATAGTCTCAGAGATCGCGCGCTCCGAAGGTATCGCAGGCCTCGACCTGCCCGCTCTTGTAGCCGGTGGCGAACCAGCGTTCGCGCTGGTCGGAGGTGCCATGGGTGAAGGTATGCGGATTGGGCACGCGGCCCGCCCGCTTCTGCAGGTAGTCGTCGCCGATCTTGCGCGCCGCGTTCAGCGCTTCCTTGAGATCGCCCGGCTCCAGCAGCCCCTGCACGTTGGACGCCCAGACCCCGCTGAGGCAATCGGCCTGCAGTTCGAGCCGCACGGTCAGCCCGTTGGCCTCCGTCTGGCTGGCGGCGTGCCGCGCCTGGTTGACCTCGCCGAGGATGCCCAGCTCGTTCTGCACGTGGTGGGCGACCTCATGAGCAATGACATAAGCGGCGGCGAAATCGCCCCCCGCGCCCAGTTGCTGTGAAAGGGTGGCGAAGAATTCCGTGTCGAGATAGGCCTTCTCGTCCGCCGGGCAGTAGAACGGCCCGGTCGCGCCGGAGGCATTGCCGCAGGGCGAGGCGGTCTGCCCGGCAAAGAGCACCAGCACCGGCGGGTTGTACTCCAGTCCCAGCTGCTCGGGGAAGATCGCGCCCCAGACCTCCTCGGTGGTGCCGAGCACCCCGGCGGAGAAATCCGCGGCCCGCTGTTCGGCCGCGGTCAGCTCGCGCGGGGCGCTCTGCTGCTGCGTCTGGCCCGCGCCTTCGAGCAGGGGCGTCACGTCGATCCCGGTGAAATAGCCGATGGCCAACACCACCAGCAGCCCGACCCCGCCGATCCCGGCGGTGCCGCCACCACGGAATCCGGACCGGCGCCGGTCCTCGATATTGCTGCTCCTGCGCACACCCCTGAGCTTCATTTCTCCCCCGAACCCGTCTTACGACGTCAGATGTTACACGAACGGGCCGATCTGCCCATAGGGATAAAGGGCGGTATGCGAAAGAAAGTTCCGGGCCGCTGTTCGGCACGTCCGGCGGGGCCGCGCCGGATCGCGCCGGATCGCCTCTGCCCGCCGGACCGCCAGGGGCGCAGCCGCGCACCGCAGGCCCCGATGCGCGGCCAGGTTCAGACCACCTGCCCCGGATGCGCCTCCGCCCAGGCTTCGAGGAACGCCGCCACATCCGCCCGCCCCGCGCCGCGCAGCGCCGCCTCCGGAAGGGCAACACCCGCCTCCAGCGCCAGCGTCAGGCAGGCGAGGTAATCGCGGCCTTCCCGCGCCGGGTTGTTCTCCGAGCCGTGGATGATCGTCGACAGCAGCGTACCGCCATAGGCGTTGACGTGGCTCAGGTCCGGGCGCAGCCCGATCAGCCAGCCCAGCACCTCCGGCAGGCCCGACCAGCCCGCGATATGGGTGGGCGTGACCTTCTCGTGGGCGTCCGGCTGATCGTAGGGCAGCCCCCGCGCCACCAGCGCCTGCATCTGCGGCAGGCGGTCCGCCATGTGCACCATCTCGCGCAGCAGATGGGCGAAGGCCTCGGGCAGCTTGGCCGGGTCGATGAACGGCCCGTCGCGGCCTTCGACGGCGGCGACCAGCGGCTCTGTCTGCGGCGAAACCGATGTCTCGCCCCCGGCCTCGCGGATCGCCTCCGCCACCGCATCGCTGCCGAAGACCACCGCCATTTCATAGGCCGTGACGCCCTTCCAGCGCAGCGCCGGGTCCGCCCCGGCCTCCAGCACCATCCGCGCCATCGCCCCGTCACAGCCGCGCCGCGCCACCTGGTGCAGCGCCGGAATGACAACGGGGGCCTCGCCGCCGACCGGCGCCGCGTTGTAATCGTCCACCCGTGCGCCGTGATCCAGCAGCAGCCGCACCGCGCCGTGGTCGTTGAAGTCCATCGCCCGGAACAGCGCGTTGGTGCCCTTCGGGTCCGCGCCGGCCTCCAGCAGCATCCGCAAGCCCGCGTGATGGCCCAGCTCCGTCGCATGATACAGCGACTCGCCATCGTTCGGATCCGCGCCATGCTCCATCAGCCAGCGCCCGAGCACCATGTTGTCCGCATGGCCGATCGCGCCATAGAGCGCGGAGAGCAGGTGATCCTCCCCCGGCTGGTACGGGTAGCCGTCGTTCACGTCCGCGCCATGGTCCAGCAGCATCTGCGCCACCGCCAGCATGTCGGCCTCCAGATCGGGCCGGGCGTGAATCCACTTCGAAAAGGCCAGATGCAGGATCGGCGTGCGCGGCCCCAGCCGCTCCACCGCCAGCCCGGGCTTTGCCGCCAGCGCCGCCGCCACCGCCTCGCGCTGGTAGAGCGCGCATTGCAGGCCAAAGAGCCCGTCCGCAAGGTCCGGGAACCGCGCCAGTAGCGCCTCGGTGCGGGCGTTCTGGCCATGGAACAGCGCGATCTTCAGCTGTTGCTGCGCCGCCGCCCGGTCGAGGCCGAGCGTTTCAGCCGCCAGCTTCAGCTTCGGCCAGCTGGCAAAGCCGTGCTCCTGCGCGATCACATGCAGGAAATCCGCCCGCGTCAGCGCCTCCGGCGGCTTGCCGGGCGGATGCTGCGCAAGGCGCTCCACCGCCCATGGCGCACGGGCGATGTACGCGTGGTGGAGGCGTTTGGCCGCGAAACGCAGCCCGTCAAGGGAGAGATCGGTCATGATCCGGGTTCCTCTGTCCAAAGGCCCGCGATCCGCCGAGTCGGGCAAGAGAAAACCGAATAGGTCGTCGGTCTGTCGTCAACGGCAGGTGCGGGCGCTTTCCGCGGATCAGGAGGCCCCCTGCGACCGGGCCCTGCGGCGAGGGTAGCGGATTGTCGGGGCGGTTTCCAGTGGCGGCTGCACTCGGCCCCGGCACCCCTGCCGCCGATCCGAAGACCGTCCCCTGTTTCTTCTCTTTCACAAATACTCACCGCCAACGCCGCCTCGCGCGGCACCGGGCCGGAAGACGAACCGCGGGTGTATCCCCTGGTGGACGCCGACCGCCGCAGGCCTTACCCTGCCGCCGACTCCCATCGAAGGCCGCCGAATGACCGAGACCGACACCCCGAAGCCGTACCAGGTGCTTGCCCGCAAGTACCGCCCCGAGACCTTCGCCGATCTCGTCGGGCAGGACGCCATGGTGCGCACGCTGCGCAATGCCTTCAAGGCCGACCGCATCGCGCAGGCCTTCATCATGACCGGCATCCGCGGCACCGGGAAGACCACCACGGCGCGGATCATCGCCAAGGGCATGAACTGCATCGGGCCGGATGGCACCGGCGGGCCGACCACGGACCCCTGCGGGCAATGCGAACACTGCGTGGCGATCATGGAAGGCCGCCACGTCGACGTGATGGAGATGGACGCCGCGTCCCGGACGGGCGTGAACGACATCCGCGAGATCATCGACTCCGTGCACTACCGGGCCGCCTCCGCCCGCTACAAGATCTACATCATCGACGAGGTGCACATGCTCAGCACCTCCGCCTTCAACGCACTTCTCAAGACGCTGGAGGAGCCGCCGGCGCATGTGAAGTTCATCTTCGCCACGACGGAGATCCGCAAGGTCCCCGTCACGGTCCTGTCCCGCTGCCAGCGCTTCGACCTGCGCCGCATCGAGCCGGAGGTGATGCTGGCCCTGCTGCGCCGGATCGCCGCCACCGAGGGCGCGGAGATCACCGACGACGCCCTCGCGCTGATCTGCCGCGCCGCCGAAGGCTCAGCCCGCGATGCCACCTCCCTGCTCGATCAGGCGATCAGCCACGGCGCAGGCGAGACCGGCGCGGATCAGGTCCGCGCCATGCTCGGCCTCGCCGACCGGGGCCGCACCATGGACCTGTTCGAGCGCATCATGCGCGGCGATGCAGCGGGCGCCCTGACCGAGCTGTCGGCGCAATATTCCGACGGCGCCGACCCGCTCGCCGTGCTGCGCGACCTGGCGGAGCTGACCCATTGGGTCAGCGTGGTCAAGATCACGCCGGACGCCGCCGAGGACCCGACGATCTCGCCGGACGAACGCGCCCGCGGCCTCGCCTTTGCCGACGGTCTCGGGATGCGACCACTGACCCGTGCCTGGCAGATGCTGCTGAAAGCCATCGAGGAAGTCTCGCACGCACCCAATGCCATGATGGCCGCCGAGATGGCGCTGATCCGGCTGACCCATGTGGCCGAGCTGCCCTCGCCGGAGGAGCTGATGCGCAAGCTGCAGGAGAGCGCGCCACCCCCGGGGCCGGGGCCTTCGGGGGGGGGCCTGTCGCATCAGGGCGGCGGCCAGACCCACGCGCAGGGCCTGCCCGCGCCGACCCATCGCGGCCCCGCCGGTCCCTCCGCCGCGCAGGGCAACACGGTGGTCGCCCTTTCGCCGCAGAGCGCGCTGGCACATTACCCGACCTGGGAGCACGTGATCGAGCTGATCCGCGCCAGCCGGGACGGCAAGTTGCTGATCGACATCGAAAGCGGCGTGCGGCTCGCTGCCTACCAGCCGGGCCGGATCGAGTTCACCCCCGCCGAGCGCACCCCCGGCGATCTCGCCCAGAGGCTCGGCACGACGCTGCAACGGCTGACCGGCAACCGCTGGGCGGTGACGGTGGTGAACGGCTGCGACGCCGAAACCATCACCGAGAAGCGCGACGCCGCCCGCCGCGCCCTGCACGCCGAGGCCGCCGGACACCCGCTTGTCCAGGCCGCGCTGGCCGCCTTTCCCAAGGCGGAGATCACCGCGGTGAAGAGCGCACAGGAGGTGGCGAACAAGGCGCTGGAGGAGGCCCTGCCCGAGGTCGAGGACGAGTGGGACCCCTTCGAGGAGGAGTGACGGCACGGCGCCGCGCGGCAAGACCCTTCGCAGGGTCTTGCAAATCTCTTTGAAGAGATTTGCCGCCCGCTTCGGCCTAAGCCCAGATCACGGCCAGCAGCCACAGCCCCATGAGCGAGCCCGGCAGCAGCGTGACGACCATCGCCACGCCCCGCTTTCCGCTGTCGTAGAGCCTGTAGTGCAGCACCCGTCCGAAGACGAATACCGCCACGGCCGCCCAGAGCCAGCCCTGCCCCAGCCCGGCGCTCTCCGCCGCGGCCAGCGTCAGGGCAAAGACCGGCGCGGTTTCCAGCAGGTTGCCGTGGATCCGGATGCGCCTGAACAGCTCGGGATCGCCGCCGTCCCCGCGCAGGGTGCGGGTCTGCCCGCGCCGGACGCCGACCCATCCGGTCAGGGGCGACAGCACGATGGCCAGCAGGCCGATGAAGGTGAAACTGACGGGGAGAACGGCGGGATCGGGCATGTCGGGTCCGGGATGGCAGGCAGTCGCGCCGACAGTCGGGCACGGACGGGAGCGCGGTCAAGCCCCCGTGGGGCCTCCCCGGAAACGAAGGCTTGCGGCGCGGGGCCCCGGGTCCTATCTGAGGGCGAACCGCAAGCGATGCAAAGGAACAGGGGCAATGCTCAAGGGACTGGGACAGCTTGGCGACATGGCCAAGATGATGAAGCAAGCGCAGGAGATGCAGGGCAAGGTCCAGCAGCTGCAGGAAGACCTGAACACCATGATGGTGACGGGTGAGAGCGGCGCCGGGCTGGTCAAGGCCACCGCCACCGCCAAGGGCGAGCTGAAGGCGCTGGACATCGACCCGTCGATCTTCGATCCGAACGAGAAGGAAGTGGTCGAGGACCTGATCCTCGCCGCGATCAAGGACGCGCAGGCGAAGGCCAGCGACCGCGCCCAGCGCGAGATGAGCAAGCTGACCGAGAGCCTCGGCCTGCCGGCGGACATGAAGCTGCCGTTCTGATCCGGGCCGCGGCGGCGCCGTCCTCGCGCCGCCTTCGAGGCCACTGTCGTCCCGGGCCTGACCCGGGGCCTCCCGACGCCGGGATCCGGTGTTCCTGCAACTCAGCGCGGAGGTCCCGGGTCAAGCCCGGGACTGCGTGGCGCGCACCCGCCGCGCACCGTCTGGCCCGGCAGGAACCCCCTTGCCATCCCGGCGGGGCTGCCTATCCTGCCGCGAACATTCCGCAAACATCCTCGCGAGCCTGCCTCCTGCCATGATCCGCCGCAACGATCCCATCGAAGCCCTGATCGAGCTGATGGCCCGCCTGCCCGGCCTCGGCCCGCGCTCCGCCCGCCGCGCGGTGCTCTACCTGATCCGCAAGCGCGCGCAGGTGTTGCAGCCCCTGGCCGAAGCGATGATGGCGGTGGCGCAGAGTGCCCGCGAGTGCCTGAACTGCGGCAATGTCGGCACCACGGAGGTCTGCGACATCTGCGAGGACGAGCGCCGGGCGAACGGTCTTCTGTGCGTGGTGGAGGACGTCTCCGATCTCTGGGCGATGGAGCGCTCCGGCGTGTTCCGGGGCCGCTATCACGTGCTTGGCGGCACCCTCTCCGCGCTGGAGGGCGTCGGGCCGGAGGACCTGCGCATTCCGGGACTGGTGCACCGGCTTGACGCGGAGGCGATCACCGAGGTCATCCTCGCGTTGAATGCCACCGTCGACGGGGCGACCACCGCGCATTACATCGCCGATCAGTTGGAAGGCCGCGTGGCGGTGACGACGCTGGCGCAGGGGGTGCCGATCGGCGGAGAGCTGGATTACCTCGACGATGGGACCATCTCGGCGGCGCTGAACGCGCGGAAGCGGTTCTGAGTCCCGGCAAGGGGGACGGGTGCCGACCGGTAGCCCGATCCGGCCGTCTGGCGCATCGCAAGTCAACCGCGGCACGGCGATTTCTTGAAAAGAAATCGGTCCGGAAACTTCAAAAGTTTCCGGCGCCCGCCTCCCCGCGCCCGCACCCCATCGGTTTGACACGCCGCGCCATTGCTGCTTCACCTTGGCGGCACAGCAACCCGGACCCGGACCCCGCCATGCCCAGACGCCTGCTCACCGAATTCGGCATGGGAACCTCCCTGCGCCGCCAGGATTACACCCAGGCCGCCTGCCGGGCAGTGGAGAATGCGCTGTGGCACAACTCCATCAACCTCGCGGAGCTGTTCGGCAAGGACAAGGCCGAGATGCACATCACCGTGGACGTGGGCGTACAGGAGCCGGACCGCGTCGACACCGCGCAGGTCGCGGCGGTCTTTCCCTATGGGCAGGTCACGGTCCATGTGACCAAGGGCGGCCTCGACGTGCCGCGCCCGGAGGGTGACGGCAACCCGACCGTGATGGCCAATGTCGCCATTTCCGTCGCGCTGGAGGGGATCTGAGATGCAGCGGTTCATCATCGAAATGGGCATGGGCAACGATCTGCACGGCAGGGATTACCAGAAGGCCGCCGGGCGGGCGATCGAGGACGCGCTGCGGCATTCGTCCATTCCGTTGTTCGGAGCGCTGGGGCTCCCGCACGATCAGATGGAGGTGCGCGTGACGGTGGGCGTCCAGCAGCCCGACCGGCTCGATTGCGCCGCGCTGGCGGCGGCCCTGCCCCGGGGCAAGGCGACGGTCACGGCGGTGCAGGGCGGGCTCGACATCACCAACCCGGACAGCGGCGAGGTCACCGTCATCGCGCAGGCGGCGGTGGAGGCGTTCCTGCCGAAGCAGGGCTGAGCCATGTCCGACCAACCTGACCTGATCGTCTGGGATTTCGACGGAGTCCTGAACGCCAACATGCGGAACGGCCGGATCTTCTGGGCCGATGACATGAAAGCCGATCTCGGCATCGACCCGGCGGTCTTCACCCGCGAGATGTTCACCACCGATGACTTCAAGGCGATCCTCCGGGGCCGCATCGACCTGCTTGCGCATGTCTCGGACTGGCTTGCCCGGAACGGCTATGCGCTCGGCGGGGAAGCCTTCCTGCGCTACTGGTTCGAGAAGGACGCCCACCCGGACGCGCAGATGCTCGGGCTGATCGGGGCCCACCCGGCGCGGCACGTGATCGGGACGAACAACGAGCATCACCGCTGCCGGTTCATCGAGGAGGAGATGGGCTATGCGGCGGTGGTGGAGCGCGTCTTCTCCTCCGGGCGCATGGGCGCGGCGAAACCGGATGCCGGGTTCTTTGCCCAGATCGAGCGCTGGTCCGGGTTGGCGCCCTCCCGCATCCTGCTGGTGGACGACGTGGCCGCCAACATCGCCGCCGCAAGGGCGCGGGGCTGGATGGGGTTCCATTTCACCGACGCGACGCGCGACGCGTTGCCGGAGCGGCTGGGGCTGGCATGAGCCGCGCCTTGATGATCCAGGGCACCGGCTCCAACGTCGGAAAGTCCATGCTGGTGGCGGGGCTGTGCCGGGCGGCGCGGCGGCGCGGGCTGTCGGTCGCGCCGTTCAAGCCGCAGAACATGTCCAACAACGCCGCCGTGACGGTGGATGGCGGCGAGATCGGCCGGGCGCAGGCCTTGCAGGCGCTGGCCGCCGGGGTGGCCCTGCACACCGACATGAACCCGGTGCTGCTCAAGCCCGAGACCGACACCGGCGCACAGGTGATCGTGCAAGGCAAACGCCTGACCGCCACCTCCGCAGCCGGGTATTACAACCTCAAGCCGGTGCTGATCACGCGGGTCATGGAGAGTTTCGAGCGGCTGAAGGCGCGGTACGATCTGGTGATCGTCGAAGGCGCGGGCAGTCCGGCGGAGATCAACCTGCGCGCCCGGGACATCGCCAACATGGGGTTCGCCGTGCCCGCGAAGGTGCCGGTGGTGCTGGCCGGGGACATCGACCGGGGCGGCGTGATCGCGCAGATCGTCGGCACGCAGGCGGTGTTGGCCCCGGAGGACGCAGCGCAGGTGAAGGGCTTTTTGATCAACAAGTTCCGGGGCGATCCGCGGCTGTTCGACGACGGCTATGCCGCCATCGAGGCGCGGACTGGCTGGCGCGGGTTTGGCGTGGCGCCCTGGTTCCGCGATGCCTGGAAGCTGCCCGCGGAGGATGCGCTGGACGTGGATGCGCCGAAGCGCGAGACGGGTCTGCACGTGGTCTGCCTCGCCCTGTCGCGGATCGCGAATTTCGACGACCTCGACCCGTTGGCGCAGGAGCCGGGCGTGCGGCTGACCATGCTTGGCCCGGGGCGGGCGATCCCGGGCGACGCGGATGTGGTGATCCTGCCGGGGACGAAGTCGACGCGCGGCGATCTCGGCTTCCTGCGGGCCATGGGCTGGGACGTGGACCTCGCCGCGCATGTGCGGCGCGGCGGCCATGTGCTGGGGATCTGCGGGGGATACCAGATGCTTGGCGCGTCGGTCTCGGACCCGGAGGGGATCGAGGGGGCGGCGGGGACGGATGCCGGGCTCGGGCTGTTGCAGGTGGACACGGTGATGACGCCGGACAAGCGGCTGACCGAGGTGCGGGCGGAGCACGCCGCCACCGGCGCGGCGTTCAGCGGCTACGAGATCCACATCGGCCGCAGCGACGGCGCGGACCGGGCGCGGCCTTTTGCCTTTGTCGGCGGGGAGCCGGAGGGGGCGGTCTCGGCGGACGGGCGCATCGCCGGCAGTTACCTGCACGGCATGTTCCGCGACGACGCCTTCCGCGCCGCTTGGCTCGCCGGCTTCGGCGTGACGGCGGCACAGGTCTCCTATGACGCGGGGGTGGAGACGGTGCTGGACGGGCTGGCGGATCATCTGGAGACGCATCTGGACGTGCCGGGGCTGCTTGCGCTGGCGGAGTGAAGGAGCGCTCGCCTCCCGGGGCTTCGCCCGCCCCTCGCTGAAAATTATCCGCCGGACGGTTTTCTCCGGCGCCGCCCCCCACCCCAACCCTCCCCAATGGGGAGGGAGTTTCGGCACGCCCCCCTCCCCGGAGGCTTCGCCCGTCCCTCCCCACAGGGGAGTGAGTTCCCGGCAACCCGGCTCAAACCGCTGGCCCATCGGCGCAAACCTTGTCACAACGCGTCATGCCCGAAGCCACAGGGAACACCGCCATGAAAATCGCGACCGCCGCCTATCCCGCCACTTTCCTCACCTCCTGGAAGGACTATGCCGAGAAGCTCACCGACTGGACCCGCCGGGCGGCGGAGGACGGTGCGGAGCTTCTGGTCTATCCCGAATACGGGGCGCTGGAACTGGCGACGCTGGACGGAGCAGAAGCGGCGAAGGACCTCGAACGCTGCATCATGGCCACCAACGCCCGCGTGGCGGAGGCGGACAGCCTGCATGCGGACCTCGCGGCGCGGTACAAGGTCCACATCCTCGCCGCCTCTGCCCCGGTGATCGACGAGAGCCTCGCGCCAAGGCCGGTCAACCGTGCAAGGCTGTTCACCCCGACCGGCGCCATGGGCGTGCAGGACAAGCAGATCATGACCCGCTTCGAGCGCGAGGCCTGGGACATCGCCCCCGGCGGGCCGCTCCGGCTGTTCGACACCGCGCTTGGCCGGATCGGCGTGCTGATCTGCTACGACTGCGAGTTCCCGCTGCTGGGCCGGGCATTGGCAGACGCGGACGTGATCCTGATCCCCTCCGTCACCGAAGCGCTCTCCGGGCATTCCCGCGTGCGCATCGGGGCGCGGGCGCGGGCGTTGGAGAACCAGTGTGTCACCGCCATGGCCTCGCTGGTCGGCGTGGCGGACTGGTCCGAGGTGATCGACGTCTCCTGCGGGCGCGGCGGCCTCTTCGGCCCGCCGGACACCGGCTTTCCGCCGACCGGGGTGATCGCCTCGGGCGAACTCGACAAACCCGGCTGGACCATGGCAGAGATCGACCCGGAGGCGGTGCGCCGGGTGCGCCGCGACGGCGTGGTGCTGAACCACGCGCATTGGGCCGAGCAGACGGGCCGCGACGCGCCGGTTCAGGCCACCCGGCTGCGCTGACGGCACGGCCTCAAATTGTGGACTTGAACTTAACGCGCATTAAGACCATATACACGCTCGCCCGATACTATCCCGGGCAATGCAACTCAGGAGAGACCATGGCCAAGGAAGACACCCTCGAATTCCCCGGCGTCGTGAAGGAACTCCTGCCGAATGCGACATTCCGGGTCGAACTCGAGAACGGCCATGAAATCATCGCACATACGGCAGGCAAGATGCGCAAGAACCGAATCCGTGTTCTCGCAGGCGACAAGGTTCAGGTGGAAATGACCCCGTACGATCTGACCAAGGGGCGGATCAACTACCGCTTCAAGTAAGCGGGTACAGGGATCGACGATGCGATGCGCCGGGCGGAAGTCCGGCGTTTTTCGTTTGGGCGGGACAGACCGTAGGGCGGGGCTGCGCCCCGCGGCCCGGCTGATTGGACGGGGTCACGCCCGCCGCCCCTGCACGGCCCAGGGTCCGGGGCGATGGTTACCGAGCGCCGCCATCGAGGCCGGCCCCGACTAAAGCGCCCCGCCTTAAACTTGAGACGCCGATACCCTGCCATGCCTTCGGCATTCTCGGGACATCGGCGTCACTGGATGATTCAAGTTAAAAGCGGGACGCTGTAGCGCCGTCCGCCCGTCGCCGCGATTGACCTTCCTTTCGTCCCGTTCCAGACTTGGCCGCACCCCGCGCCCGTCAGAATGACCGCCAAGGACCAGATCTTGCACAGATACGCCCTCGCCTGCCTCGCAGTTTTCCTCGCCTCCCCCGCTGTCGCCGGCTGTGTCGATTTCACCGAGGACAGCGCCGCCCCCCGCGCCCGCATCTGCTTCAACGACACCTGCGAGGAGACGACGCAGGCCTACCTGTGCTCCAACGACACCCAGGCGTCGGCGGGCTATGCCAACGGCATCCACGTGCAGGAGGACGTGCAGGGCGGCAGGAGCACGATCACGATCCTGGTCAACGACGTCGTCCTGCCGAAGGAGCGCCACGCGGGCATCACCTGCAACACCCTGCCGGACGGGCTGCCCTGCGATTTCTTCCCGACATCGAACATGAACGCGGTCAGCCTGAACTGGCTGTCGAGCGCCAGCCCGCTGGACGGGATGTGCGTGCAGCGCAAGGCCGAGGGCTGCGACGCCGGGACCGCGCCGTTCCAGGGCGGGCGGTTGGCGATCTGCGGATCGACCTGTCGCCTCAGCAACCCGGTGAACGTGCGCAACATGGACGCGACGCTCTACGACCTCGCCTGCAGCACGCCGGAGAGCGCGCCGGTGACGCTGACCTCCGACCGGGTCATGGTCATCAAGCAGACCGGCCCCTCGGGCACCGCCTCGCTGTCCTTCGTGACGGAGAACTGGTCGGCGCCGATCGTGCCCTGTCCGTGAGGCGGGGCGGTGGGTTGGAACCCCACCCTACCCCGGAGGCAGACGGCGCGGGCAATCCGTAGGGTGGGTTTTCAACCCACCGCCCCTCTCACAAGCCCTTCGCCACGCCGCGCAATTCGAACTTCTGGATCTTGCCCGTCGAGGTCTTCGGCAGCTCCATGAAGACCACCTTCTTCGGAGTCTTGAACCCGGCAAGCCGCTCGCGGGCATAGGCGATCAGGTCAGCCTCCGTCACCTCATGGCCATCCTTCAACTCGACAAAGGCGCAGGGCACCTCACCCCATTTCTCGTCCGGCTTCGCCACCACGGCGCAGAGCAGCACGGCGTCGTGGCCCATCAGGCAGCCTTCCACCTCCACCGAGGAAATATTCTCGCCGCCGGAGATGATGATGTCCTTGGCCCGGTCGGCGATCTGCACGTAGCTGTCCGGATGCTGCACCGCGATGTCGCCGGAGTGGAAATAGCCGCCCGCGAAGGCCTCCTCCGTCGCCTTCGGATTCTTCAGATAGCCCTTCATCACGCCATTGCCGCGGAACAGGATCTCGCCCTTCTCCACCCCGTCACGCGGGATCGGGGCAAGCGCCTCATCGGTGACGATCACCTCCTCCATGAAGGGCATCGCCACCCCCTGCCGCGCCTTGATCGCGGCCCGCTCGGCGCCCTGCAGCGGCTCCCATTCGGCTTTCCAGGTGCATTCGGTAGCCGGGCCATAGACCTCCGTCAGGCCATAGACCTGCGTGACGTTGAAGCCCATCGGCTCGATCTTCGCCAGGGTTGCCGGTGCGGGCGGGGCCCCGGCGGTGAAGACCTCGACGATATGGGAGAACTCCCGCTTCTGCTCCGCAGGCGCGTTGACCAGCGTGTTGAGCACGATCGGCGCCCCGCCGAAATGCGTCACGCCCTCGTCCGCGATGGCGTCGAAGATCGCCTTCGCGGTGATGTCCCGGCAACAGACCACCGTGCCGCCCAGCGCCGGCATCATCCAAGTGTGGCACCAGCCGTTGCAGTGGAACAGCGGCACGATGGTCAGGTACTTCGGATGCAGCGTCATGCGCCAGCTCAGCACCTGCCCCATGGCGTTCAGATACGCCCCCCGGTGATGGTAGACCACGCCCTTGGGACGCCCGGTGGTGCCGGAGGTGTAGTTGAGCGCGATGCTCTCCCACTCGTCCTGCGGCATGATCCAGTCGAAGGACGGATCGCCCGAGGCCAGCAGCGCCTCGTATTCGGTGTAATGCCCGTGGCCATGCACCCCGGCCTGATCGTCCGCCACCTCGATGACCTGCGGCGCGGGGCCGTCCATGCGGTCCAGCGCCTCCGCCAGCATCGGCAGGAACTGCGGATCGCAGAGCACCACCTTCGCCTCGCCGTGATCGAGGATATAGGCGACCGTATCGGGATCGAGCCGTGTGTTGATGGCATTGAGCACCGCCCCGCAGGCGGGCACGCCGAAATGCGCCTCCGCCTGCGCCGGGATGTTGGGCAGGATCGTCGCCACCACCTCGCCCGGTTTCACACCCAGCCCCGCCAGGGCCGAGGCCAGCCGCGTCACCCGCTCCACATACTCGGCATAGGTCTTGCGATGACCGCCATAGACCACGGCGAGGTGATCCGGCCAGATCCCCACCGCCCGCTTGAGGAAGGACAAGGGCGTCAAGGGGACGTAATTCGCCGCCGTCTTCTCCAGCCCCGTCTCGTCGCGCATCCAGCCCATGGTTCGTGCTCCCTGTCGGTTTTCCGCGATAATGGCGAGGCTTGGGGCTGGTGAAAAGCCGGTTTTCGGGTAGGAGTTGTCGCATGATCCTCTCCCCCGGCCGCAACTACATCTTCGTGCATATCCCCAAGACCGGCGGCACCTCGCTGGCTCAGGCGCTGGAAAGCCGCGCGATGAAGGACGACATCCTGATCGGCGATACGCCGAAGGCGATGAAGCGGCGGGGGCGATTAAAGGCGCTGACGGCGGCGGGGCGGCTGTGGAAGCATTCCACGCTGGCCGACATTGACGGGCTGATGACCCCGGAGGAAATTGCCGCGATGAGGGTGGTCACGCTGGTGCGCAACCCGTGGGACCGGATGGTCAGCTACTACCATTGGCTCGGGCAGCAGGTCTTCGACCACGAGGCCGTGCGGCTGGCCCGGACGCTGGACTTCGCGGCCTTCCTGCACCACCCGCACACCGCCCGGTCGATTTCCGGCTGGCCGGTCCGTCGGTATCTGACGGATGCGACGGGCCGCGAGCACAAGGCGCTGTGTCTCCGGCTGGAACATCTGGAGGCAGACGCCGAGCCGCTCTGGGCGCACCTCGGCTTCCGGCTGGAGATCCCGCACGAGAACCTCTCCCTGCGCAGGCCGTATCGGGAGTATTACGACGCGGCGCTGAGGGACCATGTCGCAGACCTCTGCGCCGAGGATGTCGCCCGGTTTGGCTACAGCTTCGACGGCTGATCCCGGCCTTGCGACACCTGCGCAAACGACGGGTTCGGATGCCTCCGGCGGGGATATTTAAATGCAATTGGAAACAGGGAGCGGGTGGACAGCACGCGGGCACACAAATCCAAGCGCACTGTCCGAAAGCTGGTCGCTTCCACTTGCACGGTCATCGGCGTCCCCGCCTGTACCGTGGACCCAGGTTCGCCGATCAACCTTAATTTTGTGTTTCCAATTGCCCAAAATATCCTGGGGGGCCCGAAGGGCGGGGCGAAGCCCCCGGAAAGAAGAAGAAGAAGCGTGCCGAAGGCACTCCTTTTGACAACAGCCACCCTACGGGATCGGATCGAACAGCGCATCCTTCAGGGAACAATCCTTCACCACGTCGCGCCCGCAGGGCACCGGCTCCAGCGTCTTCGACAGGCACAGCCGCGCCTCCTGGATGCGGCCCGCCTGGCAGGTGATGGTCAGCATGTCCGGCGTGAGGCCCGGGTTCTCCTTGAGGAAGGCCTCCTCCACCAGCGTGGCGGGCAGGCGCACCGGCTTGTCGAGCTTGCGGAACACCGCCGGGCGGGTGACCGAGGCATAGGCGCGGCGGGCAAGGTCGAAATAGGCCTCCGGGGTCAGTCCCGAGCAGACCCCGTGTTTCTTCCACTGGTACCAGGCCAGCCCCGGCGAGCCCATGATGTCCTCCATCGAGGCGGTCAGGGCCCGCGAGGGTTGGCGGGCGTCGGTCCGGCAGTAGGACGGCCAGCCGCGGTGGTACTGCGGCCAGAGCCCGTGCATGACCCAGCCGAAATCCGCCTCCGCGTCGCATTGCGGCGAGCCGCGTCCCTCGCCTTCCAGCGCGCACCATGTCGGCGACCAGCTGAGCGAGAGCACGTAGTAATCGAACTGCCCGGCCTTCTCCCCCTCGGCGGAGACCATGCCCGCGAGCATCGTCAAGACCCAGATCACCAGAATACGCATTTTCTCTTCCCTCTTTGCCCCGGAGCGACTATAGAGCCGCCAGGTTTCCCTACAACGGCAACTTGTCCCGGAACAGCGGGACCGCCCTGGTCCGGCCCTCCGGATCGCGGCGAAGCGAAGAATATTGCCGTTCGGGATGGTCGAGATTTCGCAAGGAGGCACATGATGGCCAAACTTCTGCACCCCAAGGCGACCGCCGTCTGGCTGGTCGACAACACCACGCTGAGCTTCAAGCAGATCGCCGATTTCACCGGCTTTCACGAGTTGGAGATCCAGGGCATCGCCGATGGCGACGTGGCCACCGGCGTCAAGGGCTTCGATCCCGTCGCCAACAACCAGCTTCTCCAGGCCGAGATCGACCAGGCGGAAAAGAATCCGCTCTACAAGATGAAGCTGAAGTACAACGCCGCCGCCCAGGACGAGGAAAAGCGCCGCGGGCCGCGCTACACGCCGCTGTCGAAGCGTCAGGACCGGCCGAACGCGATCCTGTGGCTGGTCAAGTTCCACCCGGAACTCGCCGACAGCCAGATCTCCAAGCTGGTGGGCACCACCAAGCCGACGATCCAGTCGATCCGCGAGCGCACCCACTGGAACATCCAGAACATGCAACCGATCGACCCGGTGGCGCTTGGCCTGTGCAAGCAGTCCGAGCTTGACGCCGCCGTGGCCAAGGCCGCGAAGAACAAGGACGCGGTGATGACCGACGACGAGCGCCGCAAGCTGGTCTCCACCGAGCAGAGCCTCGGGATGGACAACGAGCCGCGCCTGCCGACCGCCATCGAGGGGCTGGAGACCTTCAGCCTGTCCGACCCGCGCGGCGACGATGACGAGGAGGACAACCGCAAGGCCAGCGATTTCTCCGACGCCGACAGCTTCTTCAACCTGCCCTCCGGCGGGGACGATGAGGACGACGAGGACGACGACGATCCGCGCCGCTGAGGCCCGGTCTTTGGTTTTTGGTCTGACAGGAGAGCCTCGGACGCATCCGTCCGGGGCTTTTTCTTGTCATAGGGGGGAAGCGTCCATGGGCTCCAGCGTCAGGGACAGGCCCTGCCCTTCCACACTTCCCCAGATCCCCCAGCTGCTGTCCCAGACGACGCGGTGACCGGAGCCGTCTTCGAGGCGCGAGAGGGTGAGGCTTCCGACGATGCCCGGTGTCTCGGCGTCCTCCAGCTCAAGGCGCGTGACCTGCGCGAAGGTCAGGGTGACGACGGCATGCCTGTCGGTGATGTAGAAGCCCTTCGGGTCCACACGGCCCGTCATGCGCCATGTGCGCAGTTTGAGGTGGCCGTGTCTGCCGGTCTCAAGGTCATGCTCGCAGACTTCAGCGTCATGAAAGCGCGGCATGCGGCCAAGGCCGAACCAGTCGATGACAGCGCCTGCGCCCGGCAACGCGCCTTGCATGGCCATGTGGTCCTGACCGTCGCGCCGATCCGCGCTGCCATGTGTCATGTGTCCATCTCCTCCCGTCCTGCGACATCTCGGAGGTACGCGTCCACAAAGTACCCGACAGAATGCGCCGTGCCCAGTTGCGTGAGGGTCGCGCGGTGTCGGTCCACCAACAGGGGGCCATTGCCCGCAAGGGCATCGGAGAGAGCCCCGCTGCGCAGAAATTGCCTGCTCCGGAAGACGAAGACCCAACCGAAGTCGCCCGACGCCACCGGCTCCGGGATCAGGACGAGGTCTCCATCCCAATCCGCGATGAAGGCTTCGGCCAGGGCACGCGCCTCTTCCAGTGTCAGCATCCTTGCGCCTTGCTCCCTTTCTTTGCCCAAGTGTAGCCCCCCGCACCGCAACACGCCAGATTGCCCGCTCCCCTGCCCCATGCTAACCATGATGCGAAAGCGAGGCAGAGCAGCCCCCACATGACGGCCCTGAAGGAATTCGACCGGCTCGAAGCCACCGGCCTCTGGCGTGCCACGCCGGAGGAGCAGCGGCGCGAGGTCATCGTTTCGCTGGGCGAGGCGACGCTGACCATCGCCTCGACGCGGGGCGACATTCTCGGGCATTGGTCGCTGGCGGCGGTGAACCGGTTGAACGGCAGCGCCATCCCCGCCATCTACCACCCCGACGGCGATCCCGGCGAGACGCTGGAACTGCCCGAGGGCGAAGAGGTGATGATCGCCGGAATCGACCGCCTGCTGAAGGCCATCGAGCGGCGGCGCCCGCGTCCGGGCAAGCTGCGCCTCGTGCTCAACCTCGGCTTTGCCGCGGCGCTGGCGGCAGGGGCGGTGTTCTGGCTGCCCGATGCGCTGGAGCGCTACGCCGTCACCGTCGTGCCGCCGGTCAAACGGGCGGAGATCGGGCGCGATCTGTTCGAGCACATGACCCGCGTGACCGGAACGCCTTGCCGTGCGCCGGATGCGGTGCGCCCGCTGGACCGGCTGGCGGTGCGGCTGCTGGGCCCCGGGACCGAGGGCAAGGTCATCGTGGTGCCGCAGGGGGTGGCCTCGAGTGCGCATCTGCCCGGCGGGCTGACGCTTCTGGGGCGCTCGGTGGTGGAGGATCACGAGGACCCGGACGTGGCGGCGGGTTACATCCTCGCCGAGCACGTGCGGCGGACCGCGAGCGATCCGTTGGCGGACCTGCTGGACCACGCAGGGCTCGTGGCGATCCTGACCTTGATCACCACGGGTTCGCTGCCCGACGATGTGCTGTCCTCCTATGCGGAGGTGCTGCTGAAGTCCGGGCAGACGGAGCCGAAGGTGCCGGACCTGCTCGCCGCCTTTGCCCGCGCCGAGGTGCGCAGCACGCCCTACGCCTATGCCCGCGACATCACCGGCGAGACGACCTTGCCGCTGATCGAGGGCGATCCGATGTCCGGGCAGGCCAGCCGTCCGGTGCTGAGCGACGCGGACTGGGTTCGGTTGCAGGGGATCTGCGGAGCCTGAGGGCCGCGCCCCGGGCGGTGGGCCGCGCCCTCCACTGCGCGGCGCGTGCCCGACGTCAGGACCGGCTGCCCGCCGTCTTGCGGCGGCGGCGGCAGGCCATCGCCGAGGCGAGGCCGAAGACCAGCAGCGGCAGGCTGGCCGGGAGCGGCACCGCAGCGGTGGCGACAGCCCCTCCAAAGGCGACTTCCTGCAGTCTGACAGTACCGGTGGACCCGAAATTCGATGTGATGCTCATCCTGATCCCGCGCAGGTCGGCCGCGCCGAATGTGAAGACCTGGCCATCGTTGCCATGAACGGCCGAATAGCTGCCGAGCGACACAAGGTCGTCAAAAGCCCCGGATGCGGAACCGAGGAGAGTGAATGCCTGGACGGAGGCGCCCCCGGTCTGGTTCCACAATGCAAGACGGCTCAGGGACAGAAGCTGGCTGAAACCGAAATCGAGGTTCACCGGGAGGGGGAGTGCGAAACTTCCATATTGCGTGGTACCACCTGTGGCCGAGGTGGACGCGACGAAGCTGTCGAAATCGGTGACGCCACTGACGAACGGTGTGGAGAAACTCCCCTGATCGATCAATTGCGCCGTATAGCCGAAGGATGACGGCGTGTGGTGCCCGGCTGTCGTGGTGGCGGTGTCTGCGGAAAACAACGTGGCAGCGGAGGCACAGCCGGCACCGAGCACCAATGCCGCGGCAAGGAAAACGGATCGGATCATTGGATTGTCCTTATTATTTATCAATCTGATTGGATGGCGAAATGTCCGCCATGGTGTGATCACATTAAGGAAAGGGTCGGACAAATCAACGCGCGGGGTTTCCGGACCGAACCCGAGCCCTACGTCACGGGACCGCCGGCACCGGAGCGATGCGACGCCCTGCGCCCGCCAGCGGCCTGTCAAAGCCGGACGGGGAAGGCGTTTCCTGCGATGGAAGGCGTGTTCTGAAAGAGGCGGCCGCCAGAGTGCGGATCACGGAAACAGGGGTGCCAGACCCTGCGTCCCTTGCCCGGGGTGTCAGCCCGCGCTGCCCTTGGAATCGCGATCCCGAGGAGTCGGGACATGATCCTGTCTTCAGTTGGTCAACCGGGGGTGAAGATGCCCTCTGCCGGTTAAGGAGGCGTTGCGGCACCGTGCGGTGCGCTGCATTCCCGACGGTGCGGGGCACAGCCCCGCCCTACGGTCCGTCGCGCCGAGTCCCGCAAGCACGAAGGCCGCACCCGGGGGGCGCGGCCTGTGTCATGCCGAATGGCAGAGGTGAGAGGCTGGACATCGACCCAAGCGGGGCTCGTTGTGGCTGCTTCCTTCCGGACCTGACCAGGTTGGCGAGGCGCCTGCCCGCGCCAACCTCTCGACTCGTCATTTAGGACAGGTTGCGGCGGGTTTCAACCGCCCGCGTGCGGCAAATCCGGCCATCCGGCGCCCGGAGGCCTGCAAATCCGGACTTGAGTGACGCGCAAGGCCGCCCCTACCCTGCCCATGATTTCAGAACGGAGTTTGATCCATGCGCGCCTTGCTTCCGGGCCTTGCCCTGACTTTTGCCCTGACCTATGCCAACCCGCTGCCTGCCGAAGACATCGCGGAGGCCATCGAACACCCGATGGTGCAGCGCTATCCCGGCAGCGAGATCCGCTGGCAGACCATCGAGAACTACCGCCCCTACCGCGTCGCCACCGGGCCCGTGACCGGCTACCGTACCATTGGAGACTGGGCCGATACCGAAGGCCGGGTGACGCGGACCTTCTACCGCTACCAGGGCACGGAGCGGGACTTTGCGGAAATTTACCTGAATTACCTCAAGGCTTTCGAGGACGAGGGGTTCGAGATCCTCGGCAAGGGGCTGTCCGATGACCGCAAGGGTGTGGAGATCGGCACGCGCCAGTGGCTGGAGGTCTACCTCGCGGAGAACCCCTTCACCAAGCAGGGCGAGGCCGGCACCATGGCCGCCGGCACCTCCTCCTCCGGCGGCGCGGGGGCTTTCGTGGCCACGAAGGACCGCGCGGCGGGGCGGGTCTGGGTCGTGGTCAATGTCGAGCAGCACGCGGAGGATTACGTCGGCACGCTGATCGACATCGTCGAGGTCGAAGCGGCGCAGACCGGGCTGGTCTCCGTCGATGCAGAGGCGATCGGGCGCGACCTGACGGAAAAGGGCCGCGTGGTGCTGGACGGGATCGAATTCGGCTTCGACAGTGCCGATTTGCTGCCCTCCTCCGACGCGGCGTTGCAGGCGGTGGTCACGCATATGATGGCGCATCCGGAACAGAATTTCTACGTCGTCGGCCATACGGATGCGAAGGGGTCCTTCGACTACAACGCGCGGCTGTCTACGGATCGCGCGGGCGCGGTGGTCGAGGCGCTGGTGACTCGGTTTGGCGTGGCGCGGGAGCGGCTTCAATCGCATGGCGTCGGACCGCTGGTGCCGGTCTTCTCCAACGTCAGCGAGGCCGGGCGCGACCGCAATCGGCGGGTGGAGCTGGTCGAGCGCCCCTGAATCCCCCTCGCCCTTGCGCCGCGAAGCGGGTAAGCGGGGCGGATGGAGCCTTTCGACATCTTCCTCGCCGCCCTGCCCGGGCTTGAACCTGCGCTGAAAGCGGAGGCATCGGCCCTGGGCCTGCCGTCGCCCGAGGTGGTGCCGGGGGGCGTGACGATCCGGGGCGACTGGCGGACGGTCTGGCAGGCGAACCTGCATCTGCGCGGCGCGAGCCGCGTTCTGGCGCGGATCGGCAGTTTTCGCGCCTTCCACCTCGCGCAGCTCGACAAGCGCGCCCGCAAGTTCGACTGGGCGGCGCATCTGCGCCCGGACGTGCCGGTGCGGGTCGAAGTGACCTGCAAGGCGTCGAAGATCTACCACGACCGGGCGGCGAAGCAGCGGATCGAGACGGCCCTGCGCGAAAGCCTTGGCGTAACGATTGCCGAGGATGCCGCGCTGCGGCTGATGGCGCGGATCGAGGACGATCTGGTGACCTTCAGCCTCGACACATCCGGCGAGCCGCTGCACCGGCGCGGCCACAAGGAGGCGGTGAACAAGGCGCCGCTGCGCGAGACGCTGGCGGCGCTGTTCCTGCGCGAATGCGGCTATGACGGCTCCGAGCCGGTGCTCGACCCGATGTGCGGCTCCGGAACCTTCGTGCTGGAGGCGGCGGAGATCGCGCTGGGGCTGGCCCCGGGGCGGTCGCGGCGCTTTGCCTTCGAGGATTTCGCCAGCTTCGATGCGGCGGCGTGGGACGCGATGAAAACGGCGGTCGCGCCCCGGGCTACGGCGTCGCGGTTTTACGGCTCGGACCGGGACGACGGCGCGGTGCGCATGAGCGCGGCGAACGCGGCGCGGGCGGGGGTCTCGGAAATCTGCACGTTCACGCGCTGCCCGGTCAGCGAGGTGCAGCGTCCGGAGGGGCCGCCGGGGCTGATCATGGTCAACCCGCCCTACGGCGCGCGGATCGGCAACCGCAACCTGCTGTTCGCGCTCTACGGGGCGCTTGGGCAGGTCGCGAAGGAGCGGTTCCGGGGCTGGCGGCTTGGCATGGTGACGGCGGACGCGGGGCTGGCGAAGGCGACGGGGCTGACGTTTGCGACCACCTCGCCGCCGGTGCCGCATGGCGGGTTGAAGATCAAGCTGTACCGGACCGGGGTGCTGTGAGGGCAGCCGGCTGGCGCCGATTTCTTGAAAAGAAATCGGTCCGGATTCTTTGCAAGAATCCGGCACCTCTCGCCTCCGATTGCCATTCCCCTCCCGGCCGGGCAAGGTGCCGCCAAACCACCGGAGACACAGCATGAAGATCGCGGAAACGGTTACCTTTGGTGGCTCCGGCCTCGACCGGGCGGCGGAGATCCGGGGCAATATCCCGGCGCTGGCCGAGGCGATGCAGGACCCGCGCGCCCGCTGCATCCTGACCTGGCGCGGCAAGCTGCTGATTTCCGGCGAGACGATGTTCGACCTCGTGCGCCTGCCGATGACCCACCCCGTGCTGCGGGCGGCGGAGACCGAGCCGCTGCTGCTGGGCCGCGAGGACGGCGCGGCGGTCTTTGCCCATGACATCTCTGCCTTCACGCCCGAGGGCTATGACAGCGCCGGGGCGGGCAGTTTTCTCGATACGAGCGAGCAGACCCACCCGGACCTTGCCGACGGAATGCGGTTCCGTGAGCTGCGCTCCATGCTGACGCGCCTGACCCCGCGTGACGCGGAACTGGCCACCACCGCAAAGGCACTGCGCAACTGGCACGCCAGCCACGGCTTCTGCGCCAAATGCGGCGCGGCGAGCGTGATGCACCAGGCGGGGTGGGAGCGGATCTGTCCGGTGTGCGGCGCACATCACTTCCCGCGCACGGACCCGGTGGTGATCATGCTGATCACCCACGGCAACACATGCCTGCTCGGCCGCTCGCACGGCTGGCCGGAGGGGATGTACTCCTGCCTGGCGGGTTTCGTCGAGCCGGGGGAGCCGATCGAAGCGGCGGTGCGGCGCGAGGTCTTCGAGGAGGCGGGCGTGCGCGTCGGGCGGGTGCGCTACCTGTCGAGCCAGCCCTGGGCCTTCCCGTCGTCCCTGATGTTCGGCTGCCATGGCGAGGCGGTGACGGAGGAGATCAAGGTCGATCCGGTGGAACTCGACGATGCCCGCTGGATCAGCCGCGAAGAGCTGGCGGACGTGTTTGCCGGGCAACGCACGGACATGCTGCCCGCCCGCAGCGGGGCCATTGCGCATTTCCTCCTGCGCAACTGGCTTGCGGATCGGCTCGACTGACGCCAGACTCTCGCCAAAATTGCGGTGTATGACCGCGGCAGGCAGAGACCGGAAGGGCAGAGGGCAGAGGCACATGGAACTCAAGGCAAGCGAAGACATCGAGGCCCCGATCGAACGGGTGTTTGCGGAACTGGCCGATTTCGAGGCCATCGAACGGCAGGCCATGCGGCGTGGCGTCAGCGTGCAGCGCAAGGGCGCGGCAGGCGCACCCGCGCCGGGCCTGTCCTGGACGGCGGGATTCACGTTTCGCGGCAAGGGCCGGGATGCGGAGATCACGCTGACCGATTACGCCGAGCCGGAGCAGATGGCCTTCCACTCGGTTTCCGGCGGGCTGGAGGCGGCGACGCGGATCGAGACGGTGGCGCTGTCGCGCGGGCGCACGCGCATCACCTTTGTCACGGAGCTGATGCCGAAGACGTTGTCGGCGCGGCTGCTGGTGCAGTCGATGAAGCTGGCCAAGGGCGGGATCGAGAAGCGGTTCCGGCACAAGATGGCCGGCTTCGCGAAGGATCTCGAACTGAAGCTTAAGGGGATCGGGTAGAGCCGCCCCCGGCCGCCGGGCACTCCTGGAACGTCGCCGCCGCGGGAGCGCAGACGCGTTGCCTTTTCGACAGGCGAGGCTGGTGGACGTGGCTCTGACAAGCCCCCTGCGACCCCGGATCAAAAGACAACGCCCCGCGTCCTGCGACCGGGGCGTTGTCGGTTTTCCGGAACGGGCCGGTGCCGTGCGGTTATTGCAGGTAAGCTTGCACGTAACCCGCCGATTTCGTCCGCTGCAGCCCCGCGTTCAGCGCGGCCACGGAGGTGTAGGGACCGACCATGACGCGGCGCATTGCCTGGCCGTTCTTCGTGTAGCTGCCGAAGCGCACCGGCAGACCGGCGGCGGAGAGGCGGGCGGCGGCGGCCTGCGCCTTGGCCTCGGTGGTGAAGACCCCGATCTGCACGTAGCGCGGTGCGCTCGCGGCCTCCGGTGCGGAGCGGGTCGAGACCACCGGCGTCCGCGCGGTGCTGCCGCTGGTGGAGACGATGGCCACGGGATACCGCGCCGTGGTGCCGACATAAGCGATGGTCGGCTCCTTGAGACGGTGATGGCGCACCTCGGAGGTCAGACGCCGCGGCACACGATTGGTCCAGACCTGCTGCGTGTCGCGGTAGCCCTGCACGGTCTGATAGGCGCGGTAGGGGTTCAGGCGGTCATCGGACCAGGCCGGGCGGTAGCCTTCGGGCACGTTGTTCACAAGCACCTGCTGCTGGCGCTGGTAGATCTTGCGCGGGACGATGCGGGTTTCGGGGGCGAGCACCGGCGCGGCGCTGCTGTCCTTCCAGCCGCGGCGCACGGTGGAGACCTGCGGCGCCTTCTGCGGGCCACAGGCGGAGACATAGCTGCGCCCGCCGGCGGTGCGGGTGCGCGAGCCGTTGATGCAGGGGCCATAGCCGGTGGAGGGCGGTGCCGCGCGGGCGGCGCGCGGGGCGGGCACCGGCTCGGGCGCGGGCACCGGGGTGACGACGATCGGCGGCGGCACCCGGCGTACCATGCGCGGCGGCTGCGCCCCCGCGGGCTTGGAGGCGGGCGCCCGGCTGAGCGAGGTTTCCGGGGTGCGCGAGACGGTCAGCGTGCCGGAGCCGCCGTCCATGACGCGGATGTTGCCGGAGGGAGCGGAAACGGTGATGCCGGTCCGGGCCGGCGCCGCCGGCGCCTCGGGCGGCGTGTCGACGGTGATCTGCACCGGGGCCGGACCAGGGCGCGGGGCGGCGGCGGTGACGGAACTCGCGGCGCTGCCGAAGGTGGGGGTCTGGCCGCAGATCTGCTGGCGCGTGCGGGTCATGCGCGGCACCCAGGTGACCGCCCCGTCGAACCCGGCGCGCACGAAGACGCAGCCGTTGTTGTCCACGAATTGCCGCCCGTTGAAGTCCTCCGGCGGGAAATTCGCGGGGATCGCCCCGAGCCCCTGCGCCATCGCGGGCCCGGAGGCCAGGCCGAGACCAGCCGCAAAGATTGCCAGAATTGTCAAGGATTTCAAAGTCATGTCTGCCCCCACAGATGCTGCTTGTACATTGCACCAAGGAATCCCCCCTGTAAAGCAGCGAAACCTTGAGATTTGGTGTGTTTCACAAGCGGCAGGCGGGTTTTTCGCTCCGGCGGGTCTCCCCCACCCTGCCTTTCCCCCACCCTGACCCTCCCCAGAGGGGAGGGAACCGGCGCGTGCGGCGGGGGGCGCCCTCCCCCTTGGGGAGGGTTGGGGTGGGGGCGCGACGGCCCCCGGCCATCACCGCGTGCCGAACATCCGGTCCCCGGCGTCGCCAAGTCCCGGTACGATATAGCCTTTCTCGTTCAGCCGCTCGTCCAGCGCGGCGGTGATCACCGGCACGTCCGGGTGCGCCGCCTTCATCCGTGCAACGCCCTCCGGCGCGGCCAGCAGGCACAGGAAGCGGATGTTGTTGGCGCCTGACTTCTTCACGAGGTCGATGGCGGCGACGGAGCTGTTGCCGGTGGCAAGCATCGGGTCGACGACGATGGTCAGGCGCTCCTCCATGCTTGAGGGCAGCTTGTTGTAATACTCGACCGGCTGCAGGGTTTCCTCGTCGCGGTAGAGCCCGACGAAGCCGACCCGCGCCGAGGGGATCAGCTCCAGAATGCCGTCGAGCAGCCCGTTGCCTGCCCGCAGGATCGACACCAGCGCCAGCTTCTTGCCGGAGATCACCGGCGCGTCCATCGGGCAGAGCGGCGTGTCGATGGCCTCCGTGGTCATCTCCATGTTGCGTGTCACCTCGTAGGCGAGCAGCAGGCTGATCTCGCGCAGCAGCTGGCGGAACTTGCCGGTGGAGCAGTCCACCTTGCGCATCTGCGTCAGTTTGTGCTGCACCAGCGGGTGGTCGACGATGGTCAGGTGATCGGTCATGGATGGGTCCCTCATGCCCCCTTCGGGGGTTTGATTTTCTTCAGGATGGCCTCGCGGGTGTCCGCGGTGCAGAAGGCCGCGGTCATGGCGGTCTTGTTCAGCTCTGTAAAGGTCTGCGCGTCCCAGCGGAACGTCCGCGCCAGGTCCGCGTATTCGCGGCGCATCGTGGTGTGGAAGAACGGCGGGTCGTCGGTGGAGACGGTGACCTTGACGCCGCGCGCGCGCAGCTGGTCGATGGGGTGTTCGTCCAGCGAGGGGAACACGCCGAGGAACACATTGGAACCGGGGCAGACTTCGAGGGTGATCCCGCGCTCCGCCAGCATGTCCACCGTGGCGAGGTCGGCGATGGCGCGCACGCCGTGGCCGATGCGGCTGACGCCGAGATCCTCCACCGCGTCGCGCACCTCCCTTGGCCCGCGCCATTCGCAGGCGTGGGAGGTCAGGTGCAGCCCCGCCTCCCGCGCCATGTCGAAGCTGTAGGCGAAATCGCGTTGCTGCCCCTTGTTCTCGTCCCCCGCCATGCCGAAGCCGCAGAGCCAGTCGCCCGCGGTCTCGGCGGCGCAGAGCGCGGCGGTCTTCGCCTGTTCGGGGCCGAAGTGGCGGATGCAGGTGACGATCCCGCGCAGGGTGATGCCGTGGGTCGTCTCGGCGGCCTCGGCGGCTTCACGGATGGCGTGCAGGTATTCCTTCCAGGCCGACACATCGCCGCCACCGCAGAAGTCCGGGGAGAGGAAGGTTTCGGAATAGACCACGTCGTTCGCCGCGCTCTCCTCCAGCACGGCGGTGCAGAGCCGGGCGAAGTCCTCCGGCGTTTGCAGCACCGAGGTGGCGGCCTCGTAGACCGACAGGAAATGCACGAAGTCGCGGTAGGCATAGGAGCCGTCTTCGTTGAAGATCTTCGAAAGGTCGACCTTCTTTTCCTTCGCCAGCCCCCGGATGAAGGCGGGCGGGGCGGCGCCCTCGAAGTGCAGGTGCAGTTCGGCTTTGGGCAGGCGGGAGATGGCGTCGATCGCCTCCTCGTCCAGCGGCTCGCGGTCTTGGAGTTTCATGGGGTGGGTCTTTCGGAACGGTGGCAGGACATCACGGAGGGCAGCGCCTGCCTGGGTAGGCGCAGTGGCGCTCTGTGGATTGGTGAGGCAGCTTCCGTGGAGCCACAGCGTCGAGACCGGACGCGCGGTTTGAAGCGCCTGCCGGGGGGCAGGCAGGCGCTGCCCGGCCTTACGTCCGGGCGAGACCGATCGAAGGATATCGCGAGGGTCTTACCCGCGTTTGCCGACTTTCGCAGAGTCACAAAAAGCTCCTCCCCGGCCCCTGCCCCGGCACGCCGAGGTGCGCGGCAACACTGGCGGCGATGTCGGAGAAGCCGGCAAGGCCGATTTCCCCTGCCCCGAGCCCGGCGATGAGCACCGGAACCTGCTCGCGGGTGTGGTCCGTGCCGTGCCATGTCGGATCGTTGCCGTGGTCGGCGGTGATCAGCAGCATGTCCCCCTCGCGGAGCATCGGCAGCAGCTTGCCCAGTTCCGTGTCGAACCATTCGAGGTGCCGCGCATAGCCGGAGACGTCGCGGCGGTGGCCGTAGACGCTGTCGAACTCGACGAAGTTGGCGAAGGTCAGGCTGCCGTCCTCCGCCTCCCGCACGAGGTCTGCAAGGTGCTGCATCAAGGTAACATCCGTCCCGCGCCGCACCTCGTCGATGCCTTCCATGGAGAAGATGTCGCCGATCTTGCCGATGGCATGGACGGCGCAGCCCGCGTCCTGCACCCAGTTGGTCAGAACAGGCTGCGGCGGGCGGATGGCGTAATCGTGGCGGTTCGGCGTGCGCTCGAAATGGCCGACCTCCCCGACGAAGGGACGCGCGATGACGCGGCCGACCTTCATGTCGTGCAGGATCGGGGCGAGTTTTTCGCACAGGTCATAAAGGCGGTCGAGGCCGAACGCTTGCTCATGCGCGGCGATCTGGAAGACGCTGTCGATGGAGGTGTAGCAGATCGGTTTGCCGGTCCGGACGTGCGCCTCGCCCAAATCGTCGATGATGTTGGTGCCGGAGGCGTGGCAGTTGCCGAGGATGCCGTCGGTGCCCGCAATCTCGCAGACCTTTTGCACGAGATCTTCGGGGAAGGCCGGATCGGTCTTCGGGAAGTAGGTCCAGTCCCAGGGCACCGGCAGACCGGCGATTTCCCAATGGCCGGAGGGGGTGTCCTTGCCCTTCGATATCTCGCGGGCGACGCCCCAGCGGCCTTTGCTGGCCAGTCCCGGCAAGGGCTTTCCGGTCGAGAGCGCTTCGGCGTCGAAGAGGCCGAGCGAGGCCATGACCGGCAGGTGAAGCGGGCCGGAGCGGCCCTGCTCCGCCTCTCCCGACGCGCAGGCTGCAGCGATATGGCCAAGGGTGTTCGAGCCGGTGTCCGGCAGGTCCCCGTTGAAATACTGGTCCGCGTCGGGGGCGCCGCCGATGCCGACACTGTCCATGACGACGAGGAAGGCGCGACTCAAGAGATACGCTCCCTGACAAGCGGTTGTGCCTTTGGCGCGGTGCCGAAGGTGATGGCGGCGCGGATGGCCGCCTCCGCCGCGTCGGCCTCCTCGACCCGGGCGGCATGGATGCGGCAAAGCACGTCGCCCTTCTCCAGCCTGCTGCCGAGCCGGATGACTTCGGAGAGGCCCACCATGGGATTGATCTGATCCGTCTCCACCTGCCGCCCGCCGCCGAGCGAGACCACCGCAAGGCCCAGCGCCTCGCCGTCGATGCTGGCCACGGTGCCGGGTTCGACCGCCTCGACCGCGCGGATCACCGGCGCCTCGGGCATGTAGCGCCGCCAGTCCTCGACGAAGCCGATGGGGCCGCCGAGGCCATGGACCATCTTGCCGAAGCGCTCCGCTGCCGCGCCCGACGCAATGGCGCCCTGCAGCTTCGCCTCTCCGTCTTCGATGCCGACCGAATGCAGCACCTCCGCGCCGAGGGCGACGGAGAGGTCGTAGAGCGGGCCCTTGTCCTTGCCCGCGAGCACACGCATGGCGGCGTCGACTTCGAGGGCATTGCCGAGCGCGGGCGCCAAGGGCTCGTCCATGCCGGTGACCAGCACGGTGGTCTTGCAGCCCGCCCCGTTCGCGGTGTCGACCATGGCGCGGCTCAGCGCTTCGGCTTCCTTGACGGTCTTGAGAAAGGCGCCCGAGCCGGTCTTGACGTCGAGCACCAGCGCCTCCAGCCCGGCCGCGAGCTTCTTCGACAGGATGGAGGCGCAGATGAGGTCGAGGCTTTCGACGGTCGCCGTCACGTCGCGGATGGCGTAGAGCTTCTTGTCCGCCGGCGCGATGGCGGCGGAGGCGCTGACGATGGCGCAGCCGGCGTCCTTCACGACCTGCCGGAAGCGGCGCTCGTCGGGGGCGGTGGCGTAGCCGGGGATCGCGTCGAGCTTGTCGAGTGTGCCGCCGGTATGGCCAAGCCCGCGCCCCGAGATCATCGGGACATAGACGCCGCAGGCGGCAAGCGCGGGGGCGAGCACGAGGCTGGTGCAGTCTCCGACGCCGCCGGTGGAATGCTTGTCCGCCACGGGTCCGGGCAGGTCCCACTGCATGACATGGCCCGAGTCGCGCATGGCCAGCGTCAGGGCGACGCGGCCCTCCTCGGACAGGCCGCGCAGGCAGACGCCCATGGCGAAGGCCCCGGCCTGCGCATCGGAAACGCTGCCGTCGGCGAGACCCTTCGCGAACCAGCGCAGGTCATCCGGCGAGACCGCCTCGCCCTTGCGCAGATGGGCGATGATCCGGCGGGCGTCGGTCATGTGCGCTCCATCTGGCGCGGGTTGAAGGCACCGGGCAGCAGGTCCGCAACCGTGGTTTCGAACTCGTCGCCGTCGGTCGTGGCGAGCGTGACCTTCACCGCGCCGTCGGCGAATTCGGCGATCTTCTGACGGCAGCCGCCGCAGGGAGAAACCGGCGTCGGACTGTCGGCGATCACGTAGACCTCCGCGATCTCGGTCTCACCGGCCGCGACCATGGCGGCAATCGCCCCGGCCTCGGCGCAGGTCCCCTCGGGATAGGCGGCGTTCTCGACGTTGCAGCCGGCATGGATCGCGCCGGAAGGCGTACGGACGGCGGCGCCGACCTTGAATTTCGAATAGGGAACATACGCGTTTTCGCGCACCGCGCGGGCAGCGTCGGACAGGGACATGAGGGACTCTCCATCGGCAGGTCCGCCCATGTTGCGAAGCGGGGGGGCCGATTGCAAGGGGGCTTGCGCCAGAGAGTTTCCCCCGTGGCGGGAACGTCGGGGCAAGGGGGGAGGACAGCGGCGGGGTGACCCGAAGGGGATGCGGGGCGCAGCCCCGCCCTACGCACGGACGCGCTAGACCGGCGCCGTGCTCGCCCGTTCGATGAGCTGCACGCCGACCAGCTCCACGACGCCGTCGCGCGGCTCCTGTCCCGGCTCCGCTGCGAGGCGGTCCAGCAGGAGTTCGGTCGCCCGC
Source organism: Tropicibacter sp. S64 (assembly GCF_049803835.1). Classification (NCBI taxonomy): domain Bacteria; kingdom Pseudomonadati; phylum Pseudomonadota; class Alphaproteobacteria; order Rhodobacterales; family Roseobacteraceae; genus Tropicibacter; species Tropicibacter sp. S64. Next base: position 163,820 of record NZ_JBNAGK010000005.1, read on the forward strand.
ACCCCGAGGCGGCGGCGGTCCTGGCGGATGGTGGTCAGCGGCGGGCGGTAGAACTGTGTCATCTCGATATCGTCGAAGCCCACGACGGAGATGTCCTCCGGCACCCGGACGCCGGCCTCCGCCAGCGTCGCGATGAGGCCGAAGGCGACCATGTCGGAGGCGCAGAACACCGCCGTGGGGCGCTCCTGCATGGCGATGATCCGCCGTGCCGCCGCCTGCCCCGACTCCATGGAGAAGTCGCCGCGCATGATCCATTCGGCCCGCGACGGAAGCCCGAGGCGGTCGCGCTCGGCCACCATGCCTTCGCGCCGCGCGGCGGTCAGCACGTTGCCCTCCGGCCCGGTCACATGGGCGATGCGGTGGTGGCCCAACGCGTGCAGGTGCTGCACCGCGAGGCGCGCGCCCATCACGTTGTCCGACCGCACCGACGGCAACGCCGAACCGTGCACCCATTCGCAGGCAAAGACCACGCGGCCATCGACACCATGCGCGGTGAAACCGGTCATCTGCGCCGCGCTGAGGTTGCCGTCGAGCGAGATCAGACCGTCGACCCGCGAATCGAGGAAGTAGTCGACCAGCGCGGTGTCGTCCTGCAGACCCTCCGTGTCCCGGATCAGCACGGCGTAGTCGGTGCCGGAGAACCGGGCGCTGATGCCCGCGAGGATCTGGGAGAAGAACGGGTTGCCGAGGTTGGGCACCAGCACCAGCACCGCCCCGGCACGCTGCTTGCGCAGGTTCCGCGCCGCCTGATTCACCCGGTACCCGGTCTGGCGAATCGCCTCCTGAACCGCATTGCGTGTGGCTTCGGTCAGAATGCCGGGGTTCGAAAGCGCCCGGCTGACCGTCGCCGTGGACACCCCGGCGGCGCGGGCAACATCCTGAATCCGGACCGTTTTCTGAACCATCTTGGCATCCTCCCTACAGGCTGCCCGTTTCTCGCGAAAGCTGTCTCTTGACAAGAGCGGCGTTCCCGGACGAACATACTTGTAATCGTTTTCACACGGCCATGCTGCCGCGAAATGTAAACGATTACAAGAGCGGCAGACAAAGCAGCCGCGTTGTAACAGATCGGCCGTGGGGAGACGGCCCTAGGGAGGACTACAATGAACATCCTGCGCACGATTCTTGCGGGTTCCACGGCGCTTTGCGTCGCGGGCGCCGCCCATGCCGCCGAGCTGGAAGTCACCCATTGGTGGACTTCGGGCGGTGAAGCCGCCGCCGTGGCCGAGCTGGCCAAGGCCTTCGACGCCACCGGCAACACCTGGGTCGACGGCGCCATCGCCGGTTCCGGCTCCACCGCCCGCCCGATCATGATTTCCCGCATCACCGGCGGCGATCCCATGGGCGCTACCCAGTTCAACCATGGCCGTCAGGCCGAGGAACTGGTCGAAGCCGGGCTGATGCGCGACCTGACCGACATCGCCGAGGCGAACAACTGGCGCGCGGTCATCAACCCGCCCTCGATCCTCGATGCCTGCACCGTCGACGGCAAGGTCTACTGCGCGCCGCTGAACATCCACGCCCAGCAGTGGCTGTGGCTCTCGGATGCCGCCTACAAGCAGGTCGGCCTGCCGGTCCCGACCACCTGGGACGAATTCGTCGCCGCCGCGCCGAAGCTGCGCGAGGCAGGCATCGTGCCGCTGGCCATGGGTCAGCAGGGCTGGCAGCAGAACCTCGCGTTCACGACACTGGTTCTGACGCTGCTGCCGAACGACGTGTACCTGAAGGTCTACCAGGACAAGGACGCCGGAGCTGCTGCCGGTCCGGAGGTGACGCGCGTCTTCGAAGCCGCCGCGATCGCCCGCGACCTGTCCAAGGACTCCAACGTCCAGGACTGGAACCAGGCCACCAACATGGTGATCACCGGCAAGGCCGGCGGCCAGATCATGGGCGACTGGGCGCAGGGCGAATTCGCCGTCGCGAACCAGGTCGCAGGCACCGATTATCACTGCCTGCCGGGTCTGGGCATGAAGGACGTGCTGCTCGCCGGTGGTGACGCCTTCTACTTCCCGGTCGTGGAAGACGAGGAAACCCAGAAGGCCCAGGCCGAACTGGCGGCCCTGATCCTCGATCCGGACGTGCAGGTTGCCTTCAACCTCAAGAAAGGCTCGATGCCGGTGCGCGGGGACGTCAACCTCGACGCCGCCAACGAGTGCATGAAGAAGGGCCTCGCGATCCTCGCCAATGGCCAGACCGTGCCGGACGTGAACATCCTGCTCACCTCTGACACCCGGACCCAGCTCGAAGACCTCTTCAAGGAGTTCTTCGCCGATCCCAGCATGACCGCCGAAACCGCCCAGGCGCGCTTCGTCTCGATCATCGAAAGCGCCGATTAATCCGCGCACCACCGGCCCGGGACGCGCTTCGGCGGTCCCGGGTCACCTTCCTAGACATCTCACACGACAAGAACGGGGGGCACCATGGCGGCTTCACGCCCGAACGGGTTGTTGCGCAATCTGAATGCCAAGATCGCGGCAATCCCGATGATCCTGACGGCCCTGGTCGTCTTCCTTGGCGGCACGATCTGGACGATGGTTTACAGCTTCACCAATTCCAAGCTGTTGCCGAAGTGGAAACTGGTCGGCCTCGATCAGTACGAGCGGCTCTGGGGCACGAGCCGCTGGGTGCAGTCGATCGAGAACCTGCTGATCTACGGTGTCTGCGTGCTGGTGTTCAGCTTTACCATCGGCTTCCTGCTCGCCGCGCTCATGGATCAGAAGATCCGCTTCGAGAACACCTTCCGCACCGTCATCCTCTACCCCTTCGCGCTTTCCTTCATCGTCACCGGCCTCGTCTGGCAGTGGATCCTGAACCCCGATTTCGGCATTCAGAGCATCCTGCAAAGCATCGGTTTCACCGGCGCCGAGTTCGACCCCCTCTACAACCCCGACATCGCCATCTACGGGCTGCTGATCGCGGGGCTGTGGCAGGGGACAGGCCTGATCATGGTGCTGATGCTGGCAGGCCTGCGCGGCATCGACCAGGATATCTGGAAAGCCTCGAAGATCGACGGCATCCCGAGTTGGAAGACCTACCTCTACGTCGTCATTCCGATGATGCGACCGGTGTTCATCACCACGCTGGTGATCGTCGCCAGCGGCATCGTGCGGGTGTACGACCTCGTCGTGGCGCTGACCGGCGGCGGTCCCGGCAACGCCACGGAGATGCCCGCGAAATACGTCTATGACTACATGTTCGGCGGCCAGAACCTCGGCCAGGGCTTTGCGGCCTCGACCATGATGCTGCTCGCCGTGCTGATCGTCGTGATCCCCTGGGCGATGCTCGAATTCGGAGGGAAGAAACGTGGCTAATCCGGCAACCCTGTCTGCAACCGTGGCCGGCGCCGATGCCGCCTCCGGCGTGCTCTCCGGCCCGCGTGGCCCGCGTCCGGTCAAGCGCTTCTCTCGCGCCAACATCTTCATCTACGGCACGCTGATCGTCGTGTCGCTGTACTACCTGCTGCCGCTCTACGTGATGATCGTCACATCGCTCAAGGGCATGCCCGAAGTCCGCCTCGGCAACATCTTCAGCCCGCCGGTCGAGATCACCTTCGAGCCCTGGGTGAAGGCCTGGTCCGGGGCCTGCACCGGCCTCAACTGCGATGGCCTGAGCCGGGGTTTCTGGAACTCGGTGAAGATCACCATCCCCTCGGTGATCGTCTCCATCGCCATCGCCTCGGTGAACGGCTACGCGCTGGCCAACTGGAAGTTCAAGGGGGCGGACGCCTTCTTCACCATCCTGATCTTCGGGGCCTTCATCCCTTACCAGGTGATGCTCTACCCCATCGTGATCCTGCTGCGCGAGATGGGTCTCTACGGCTCGCTGAGCGGCCTCGTGCTGGTGCACTCGGTATTCGGCATGCCGATCCTGACGCTGCTGTTCCGCAACTACTTCACCTCGCTGCCCGAAGAACTGTTCAAGGCCGCGCGGGTCGACGGGGCGGGTTTCTGGCAGATCTACTTCCAGATCATGCTGCCGATGTCGCTGCCGATCTTCGTGGTGGCGATGATCCTGCAGGTTACCGGCATCTGGAACGACTTCCTCTTCGGCGTGATCTTCACCAAGCCGGACCTCTATCCGATGACGGTGCAGCTCAACAACATCGTCAACTCCGTGCAGGGCGTGAAGGAATACAACGTCAACATGGCCGCGACGCTGCTGACCGGGCTGGTGCCGCTGATCATCTACTTCGTCTCCGGCAAGCTTTTCGTACGCGGCATCGCCGCGGGGGCGGTGAAGGGATGAGGGCCGGTTCGCCGAAGGCGATGAAAGGTCCGGGGGACCTTTCAAGGCCCGAATGCGCGGAGCGCCGGGGGAGGGCCGGTTTTGCGCAGCAAAACGCAAGGCTCCGGGGGACCTTTCAAGGCCCGAATGCCCCGAGCGGCAGCGAGGGGCCGGGACGAGGGCCGGTTCGCCGAACGCGCGGGGCAGCCGCACCGCGCCGGGACAGCCACACACGCAACAGACCGTAGGGCGGGGCTACGCCCCGCATCCCTGCCCAAAGACACACACGCGCGCACAGTCCGCGCCACACACATGGGGCCGACCGCATGACCACCAGTGATCCAAGCATCTCCATCAAGGACCTCAAGCTCAGCTTCGGCGCGGTGGAAGTCCTCAAGAACCTCAACCTCGACATTGCACAGGGCGAGTTCGTCGTGCTGCTGGGCAGTTCCGGCTGCGGCAAGTCCACGCTGCTCAATTGCATCGCGGGGCTTCTGGACGTCACCGACGGGCAGATCCACATCGGCGGGCGGAACGTCACCTGGGAGGAGCCGTCGAAGCGCGGCATCGGGATGGTGTTCCAGTCCTACGCGCTCTATCCGCAGATGACTGTCGAGGGGAACCTCGCCTTCGGTCTCAAGAACGCGGGTGTGCCGAAGGCGGAAATCGCGGCGAAGATCGCCAAGGCGGCGGAAGTTCTCCAGATCGAGCCCCTGCTCAAGCGCAAGCCCGCCGCGCTCTCCGGCGGCCAGCGGCAACGCGTGGCCATCGGGCGGGCGCTGGTGCGGGACGTGGACGTGTTCCTCTTCGACGAGCCGCTGTCGAACCTTGACGCCAAGCTGCGGGCCGACCTGCGGGTCGAGATCAAGCAGCTGCACGCGACGCTCGGCAACACCATGATCTATGTCACCCATGACCAGATCGAGGCCATGACGCTGGCGGATCGCATCGCCATCATGAAGGGCGGGCATGTGCTGCAGTTCGCCACGCCCTACGAGATCTACAACCGGCCCAACTGCCTCTATGTCGCCGAGTTCATCGGCTCACCCTCGATGAACTTCATCGAAGGCACGGCGAGCGACGCGGGCTTTGCCTGCGATCTCGGGACCCTGCCCCTGACCGGCTACGATTTCGCCGCCAACCCGGGCAGTCGACCGGCGGTGTTCGGCATCCGTCCGGAGCACATCGCCGCCGGGGCCGAGGCCGCGACCATGCCGATCACGCTCGACAGCACCGTGGAGCTGGTTGAACCGCTCGGCTCCGACACGCTGGTGCGCGTGCGCGTCGGCGCCCATGCCATGTGGGTCCGCCTCGACGGGCAGGCCGCCGTGCACCCCCGTGAATCCCTGCCGCTCGGCTTCTCCGCCGAGCGTGCCCACCTGTTCGACAAATCAACCGAAAGCCGCCTGTAAGCGGCACAGAAGGACAAGACCATGGATGTATCTTTCCAACTCTATTCCGCCCGCGATGCCGGGCCGTGGGACCAGACGCTGAAAACGCTCGCGGACCTCGGCTACACGCAGGTCGAGGGCTACGGCGGCGTCTACGAGGACCCCGCCGCGTTCAAGGCGCTGCTGGAGGCCAACGGGCTGACCATGCCCTCCGGCCATTTCTTCCCCATCGGCTCCTTCGAGGACGGGCTGGAGAAGACCCTCGCGGCGGCGAAGGCCCTTGGCATGAACCGCATCTTCTGCCCCGCGCCCGAGGGTGACCTGCGGGCCGACACGCCGGACCCGGACGCGTGGAAGGCTCTGGCGAAGCGTGTCGATGCGGCGTCGAAGAAGGTCCGCGATGCGGGCTATGCCTTCGGCTGGCACAACCACCACTGGGAGTTCTTCGGCGGCGCGATCGGCATGGAGATTCTGCTGAACGAGGCACCGGAGATCGACTGGGAGATGGATGTGGCCTGGGTCGTGCGCGGCGGCGGCGATCCGCTGGCCTGGATCGAGAAATACAAGGACCGCATCACCACGGCGCATATCAAGGACATCGCGCCTGAAGGGAAGTGCGCGGACGAGGACGGCTGGGCCGATGTGGGGGAAGGCACGATGGACTGGGCCGGACTCACCACGGCGCTGCGCGGCGCGGGGGTGGATCTGTTTGTCATGGAGCATGACAAGCCGTCCGACGTGACCCGCTTCGCCACCCGCTCCATCAACAACTTCAAGGGATACTGAGCCATGAAAACGCTTGGCGTTGGCGTGATCGGCTGCGGAAACATCTCCGCCGCCTACATGAAACTCGCGCCCCTGTTCAAAGGCATCGAAATGCGCGCCTGTGCCGACCTCAACGAGGCGGCGGCAAAGGCGCGGGCGGAGGAGTTTGGGCTTCGGGCCTGTACCGTGGACGAACTCCTCGCCGCCGATGACATCGACATCATCGTCAACCTGACCATCCCGGCAGCGCATTACGCTGTGTCGAAGCGCATTCTCGAAGCGGGCAAGCATTCCTATTCGGAGAAGCCCTTCGTCCTGACGCTCGAAGAGGGCGAGAGCCTGCGGAAGCTGGCGGCGGAGAAAGGTCTGCGGGTCGGCTCGGCCCCCGATACCTTCATGGGCGGCGCGCATCAGCTGGCGCGGGCGGTGCTGGACGAGGGCTGTACCGGGGCGATCCGGGGCGGCACCTGCCATGTCATGTCCTTCGGCATGGAGCATTGGCATCCGAACCCGGACTTCTTCTTCCTGCCGGGCGGCGGGCCGATCCTCGACCTCGGGCCGTATTACATCACCAACCTCGTGCAGCTGATCGGGCCGGTGAAGGCCGTCGCCGCGATGACCGGCAAGGGGCGCGAGACCCGCACCATCTCCAACGGGCCGCGCAATGGCGAGGAAATCCCGGTGGAGACGCCGACGACGATTCAGGCCCTGCTGGAGTTCGAGAACGGCGCGATCATCAACTTCGGCGCAAGCTGGGATGTGAAGGCGCACCGGCACAAGAACATGGAGCTGTATGGCCTCGAGGCCTCTCTCTACGTGCCCGATCCGAACTTCTTCGGCGGTGAGGTGATCCTCGCCACGCCGGACGGAGAGCAGAGCATCGCGGAGCGCGGCCATCCCTTCGGCAAGGCGAACATGAAGGACGGGCGCGGCAACGATCAGGCGAACTATCGTTGCGCGGGTCTTGCGGACATGGCGCTGGCCATTCTGGAAGACCGCCCGCACCGCTGTTCGCAGGAGCTTGCCACCCATGTGGTCGAGGTGATGACCGCGATCCTCAAGGCCGGGGACGACCGGGCCTGGGTCACGATGCAGACCACCTGCGAGCGCCCTGCCGCGCTCAGCCCGGAGGAGGCGCAGGCGCTGCTGGCGTAACGGCCTTCACACAAGACACCGCGCCCCGGGCCTGACCCGGGGCCTCCTGGTCCGAAAAGCCAAGAGGTCCCGGGGCAAGCCCGGGACGCGATCCCCCAGAACACAGGTCATGCCATGATCCGCAATCCGATCCTGCCCGGTTTCAACCCCGACCCGTCGATCTGTCGGCGGGGGAGCGAGTATTTCATCGCCACCTCGACCTTCGAGTGGTATCCCGGCGTGCAGATCCACCGCTCCACCGATATGGCGAACTGGACGCTGGCCTGCCGCCCGCTGAACCGCGCCAGCCAGCTCGACATGCGTGGCAACCCGGACAGCTGCGGCATCTGGGCACCCTGCCTGTCGTACGCGGACGGGCGGTTCTGGCTCGTCTACACGGACGTCAAGCGCTACGACGGCAACTTCAAGGATGCGCCAAACTACATCGTCTGGGCGGAGGACATCGACGGGCCGTGGAGCGATCCGGTTTACGTCAATTCCTCCGGTTTCGATCCCTCGCTGTTCCATGACGAGGACGGGCGCAAGTATTTCATCAACATGCAGTGGAACCACCGCTCCGACAGCATCGGCGGCAGTCCGAAGCATCGCGCCTTCGACGGCATCCTGTGTCAGGAATGGTCGCCCGAGCAGGGCCTGACCGGCCCGGTGCGCAACATCTTCCCCGGCACGGCGCATGGCCTCGTCGAAGCGCCGCATCTGTACAAGAGGAACGGCTGGTACTACCTGACCACCGCCGAGGGCGGCACGAGTTATGACCATGTCGTGACCATGGCGCGGTCGCGCGATCTCTGGGGGCCGTATGAGCTGCACCCGGATGTGCATCCGCTGACCGCGAAGGACTCGCCGGACAGCCCGTTGCAACGGGTCGGCCATGGCCAGATCGTGGAGACGGCGGAGGGCGAGACCTGGCATACCTTCCTGTGCTCGCGCCCGATCGACATGGAGGGCAAGCGCGTGGGACGGGGTTACTCGCCGCTGGGCCGTGAGACCGGCATCGACCGTTGCGTCTGGCGGGACGACTGGCTCTATCTCGAAGGCGGCGGCGTGGTGCCCCGACTGGAGGTGCCTTGCGCCGCGTCCAACACCCCTGCCCCGGCGCTGAACCGGGTGTTCAACGGCGCGGCCCTGCCCCCCGAGTTTCAATGGCTGCGCACGCCGGAGCCGGAGCGCATCTTCACCCTGACCGGCAAGGCCCTGCGCCTGTTTGGCCGGGAGAGCATCGGGTCATGGTTCGAACAGGCCCTCGTCGCCCGCAGGCAGGAGCATCTGTCGTATCACGCCGAGACCACCCTCTCCGCCTTCGATCCGACGACCTACCAGCAGAACGCGGGTCTCGTGACCTACTACAACCGCTTCAAGTTCCACTTCCTCGCCGTCACGCAGGAGCCGGGCATCGGGCGGGCGCTGACGATCCTCTCCTGTCCCGGCGACTACCCGGACGGCAAGCTGACCTTCCCGGTCAAACCCCAGCCCATCGGCCCCGGTCCCATCGACCTCGCGGTGGCGACGGACCGCGCTTGGCAGCAATTCTGGTATCGGCAGGGCGGCGACTGGACCGCCTTCGGGCCGAAGCTGGATGCCGCCGTGCTCTCCGACGAGGGCGGGCGCGGGGCGCATGGCAGCTTCACCGGGAATTTCGTGGGCGTCGCAGCCTTTGACCTGACCGGACAAGGCATCCCCGCCGACTTCACCCATTTCGACTATGCGCCGGGGGCGGAATGACAGCCTTTCTGGAGATCATGGACATCGAGACCGGCGATGTGCAGACGCTGCTGGAGACGGAGCGGCACATCGAGGCGCCGAACTGGGCGCCGTCCGGGGCGTACCTGATCGTCAATGCAGGCGGGCGGGTTTATCGGGTTTCGCTGGACGACCCGAGGCTCGACGAGATCGACGTCGGCTTCACGGAACTGAACAATGACAAGGGCTTGTCGCCGGACGGCACTCTCTTGGCGTTCAGTGACAAGACCGAGACGGGCAAGTCCGCCATCTACACCGTACCTTCGGGCGGCGGCGTGCCGGTGCGGGTGACGGAGAAGGTCCCGAGCTGGTGGCACGGCTTCTCGCCCGATGGACAAAAGCACACCTACCCCTGCGTGCGCGACGGGCAATTCGCCATTGCCACCTGCGCGCTCGACGGCGCGGACGAGCGGTTGCTCATCACCAGCCCGCATCACTACGACGGCCCGGATTACACGCCGGACGGCGCGTACATCTGGTTCAACTCGGACCGCGCCGGGTCCATGGACCTCTGGCGGATGAAGGCCGACGGGAGCGATCCCGAGCGCATGACGGAGGGGCCGGAGGTGGACTGGTTCCCGCACCCGTCCCCGGACGGCCGGCATGTCGTGTACCTCTCCTATCCTGCGGGCACGACCGGCCATCCCTTCGGCCTGTCCGTGACCCTCAACCTCATGCCGAGCGCAGGTGGCCCCGCCCGCCGGCTCGGACATGTCTTCGGCGGACAAGGCGCGCTGAACGTGCCCCCCTGGGCCCCGGACAGCCGCCGCTTTGCCTATGTCCGCTATTCTGAAAACCATGCAACGGAGACCTGACCCATGGCTGGATTGATCAAGGGACCGGCGCTTTTCCTCGCCCAGTTCGCGGGCGATGCCGCGCCTTTCAACTCATTGGAAAACATCACGAAGTGGGCCGCCGGGCTGGGCTACAAAGGCGTCCAGATCCCGACCTTCGACGCCCGGCTGTTCGACCTGGACAAGGCCGCCGGGAGCGAGACCTACTGCGACGAGGTCAAGGGCATCTGCGCCGACGCGGGCGTGGAGATCACAGAGTTGTCGACCCACCTGCAGGGCCAGCTCATCGCGGTGAACCCGGCCTATGACCGGGCCTTCGACGCCTTCGCCCCGGCGTCGGTGCATGGCAACCCGAAGGCGCGGCAGGCCTGGGCCGTCGATCAGATGAAGAAGACGGCGGTTGCCGCACGGCGGCTCGGCCTCGATGCGACCGTGAGCTTCACCGGCTCCCTCGCCTTCCCCTATCTCTACCCGTGGCCGCAGCGGCCTGCCGGTCTGATCGAGGAAGCCTTCGCCGAACTGGCCCGCCGCTGGGTGCCGATCTTCGATCATTACGAGGAACACGGCGTCGACATCGGCTTCGAAATCCACCCCGGCGAGGACGTCTTCGACGGCGCGACCTGGGAGATGTTCCTCGATGCCTGCAAGGAGCACAATCGCTGCCGGATCAACTACGATCCCTCGCATTTCCTGCTGCAGGCCATGGATTACCTGCAGTTCATCGACCTCTACCACGACCGCATCTGCGCCTTCCACGTCAAGGACGCGGAGTTCAATCCGGACGGGCGGCAGGGGGTCTACTCGGGCTATCAAAGCTGGGTCAACCGCGCCGGACGATTCCGCTCCCTGGGCGACGGGCAGGTCGATTTCTCCGGCATCTTCTCCAAGCTGGCGCAGTATGACTATGACAGCTGGGCGGTTCTCGAATGGGAATGCTGCCTCAAGTCGCCCGAACAGGGCGCGGCGGAGGGCGCTCCCTTCATCGCGCAGCACATCATCGAGGTGACGGACAAGGCGTTCGACGACTTCGCCGGGGGTGAGACGGACATGGACGCGATCCGGGCAATGCTGGGGACAAGCGCATGAAACCGTTGAAACTTGGCATGGTCGGCGGCGGTCAGGGCGCCTTTATCGGCGGCGTACACCGCATCGCCAGCCGGATCGACGGTCAGTGGCAACTGGTCGCCGGAGCGCTTTCCTCCGATCCCGACAGGGCGAAGGCCTCGGCGGCGGAGCTGAACATTGCAGAGGATCGCGCCTATACCTCCTTCGAGGAGATGGCGCAGGCAGAGGCCGCCCGCGAGGACGGCATCGACGCCGTGGCCATCGTCACGCCCAACCACATGCACGCCGCGCCCGCCATTGCCTTCCTGCGTGCCGGCATCCACGTCATCTGCGACAAGCCGCTCGCCGCGACGCGCGAGCAGGCGGAAGCGATTGCCGAGGCCGTGAAGGACACCGGAAAGCTCTTCATCCTGACGCACAACTACACCGGCTATCCGCTGATCCGGCAGGCGCGCGAGATGGTGGCGAACGGCGATCTCGGCGAGATCCGCGTGGTGCAGGTCGAATACGTGCAGGACTGGCTCAGCGAGGCTCCGGCCCCGGACAACAAGCAGGCGGACTGGCGCACCGATCCCGCCCGCTCCGGCGCGGGTGGCTGCATCGGAGACATCGGCACCCATGCCTTCAACCTTGCCAGCTTCGTGACCGGCCTGAAGACCCGCGAGGTCGCCGCCGATCTCGACGCCTTCGTGCCGGGGCGGCAGGTCGACGACAACGTGCATGTGATGCTGCGGTATCATGGCGGGGCGAAAGGGATGCTCTGGGCCTCGCAGGTTGCCGTCGGCAACGAGAACGCCCTGACCCTGCGCGTGCATGGCACCAAGGGCGGCCTCGTCTGGGCGCAGGAGAACCCCAACGTGATGACCTTCACGAAGCTGGGCGAGCCGAAGCAGATCCTGACGCGGAGCGGCGCGGGGGCGTCCGGCGCCGCCAACCGGGTGAGCCGTACGCCGGGCGGGCACCCGGAGGGTTACCTCGAAGGCTTCGCCACGATCTACAACGAGGCGGCGGCGCTGGTGCGGCATGCGCAGGACGGCACGCCCCTGCCAGACGGGCTGCATGTGCCGGACATCGAGGATGGCCTCGACGGGATGCGCTTCATCGGATCGTGCATTGAGTCGTCAAAGGCGAACGGCGTCTGGACGCCCTTCGCCTGACGCAAGCACGGGGTGGCACCAGCAGCGTGCCACCCCGTTAACGCCAACAGGCGCAACACCGCTCACAGACAGCGGTTTTTTCGTGTTATAGGATTTGTCAAAGGGAGAAGGACCGGCTATGCGCGGAGAGCGCCCCGCCGGGCTGCAAAATGGTTTAACATTAAACCAAATCGGATTTCGGGAGGACCCCATGGACGAGACCGCCAAGGAAACCCTGCGTCAGGCAGCGCTGTTCTATCACGAGCACCCCAAGCCGGGTAAGCTGGAGATCCGCGCCACGAAGCCCCTCGCCAATGGCCGCGACCTCTCCCGCGCCTATTCTCCCGGGGTTGCCGAAGCCTGTCTCGAAATCAAGGCCAACCCCGAAGACGCGGCCCGTTACACCGCCAAGGGCAACCTCGTCGCGGTGGTCTCGAACGGCACAGCGGTGCTGGGCCTCGGCAATATCGGTGCGCTGGCCTCCAAGCCGGTGATGGAAGGCAAGGCGGTCCTGTTCAAGAAGTTCGCCAACATCGACTGCTTCGACATCGAGGTGAACGAGCCGGACCCGCACAAGCTCGCCGACATCGTCTGCGCGCTGGAGCCGACCTTCGGCGCGATCAACCTCGAAGACATCAAGGCACCGGATTGCTTCATCGTTGAACAATTGTGCCGCGAGCGCATGAACATCCCCGTCTTCCACGACGACCAGCACGGCACCGCCATCGTCGTCGGCGCGGCGGCGACCAACGCGCTGCACGTGGCCAAGAAGGCCTGGGGCGACATCAAGGTGGTCTCGACCGGCGGCGGCGCGGCGGGGATCGCCTGCCTCAACATGCTGGTGAAGCTCGGCGTGAAGCGCGAGAACATCTGGCTCTGCGACATCCACGGGCTGGTCTACGAGGGCCGCACCGAGGACATGAACCCGCAGAAGGCCGCCTTTGCCCAGCCCTCCGACCTGCGCACCCTCTCCGATGTGATCGAGGGCGCGGACCTCTTCCTCGGCCTCTCCGGTCCCGGTGTGCTCACGCCCGAGCACGTGGCGAAAATGGCCGCCCGCCCGATCATCTTCGCCCTCGCCAACCCGACGCCGGAAATCATGCCGGACGCCGCCCGCGCGGTTGCTCCCGATGCGATCATCGCCACGGGCCGCAGCGATTTTCCCAATCAGGTCAACAACGTGCTCTGCTTCCCCTTCATCTTCCGGGGCGCGCTGGACGTCGGTGCGACGGAGATCAACGACGAAATGGAAGTGGCCTGCGTCGAGGGTATCGCGGCCCTCGCCCGCGCGACGACAAGCGCCGAAGCCGCAGCCGCCTACTCCGGCGAACAGCTGACCTTCGGGGCCGAGTATCTCATTCCGAAACCCTTCGATCCGCGGCTCTCCGGCGTCGTCTCGACCGCTGTGGCGCAGGCCGCGATGCAGACCGGCGTGGCGAAGCGCCCGCTGCCCGACCTGCACGCCTACAAGCAGAAGCTCGACGCGAGCGTCTACAAATCCGCCCTGCTCATGCGCCCGGTCTTCAACGCAGCACGGACCGCCAGCAGAAAGATCGTCTTTGCCGAGGGCGAGGACGAGCGCGTGCTGCGGGCCGCGCAGGCAATCCTCGAAGAGACCACGGAGCAGCCCATCCTGATCGGCCGTCCCGAGGTCATCGCCCAGCGCTGTGAGCGCATGGGTCTGAACATTTCCCCGGACAAGGGACTCGAGATCGTCAACCCGGAGAACGATCCGCGCTATCGCGATTACTGGGGCACCTATCACGAACTGATGGCCCGGCGCGGCGTGACGCCGGACCTCGCCCGCGCGATCATGCGCACCAACACCACCGCCATCGGCGCGGTCATGGTGCATCGCGGCGAGGCGGATTCTCTGATCTGCGGCACCTTCGGCGAATTCCGCTGGCATCTGAACTATGTCACGCAGGTGCTGGGCAGCGACCGGCACCGCCCGGACGGCGCACTCTCGATGATGATCCTCGAGGATGGCCCGCTGTTCATCGCCGACACGCATGTCTGGTCCCTGCCGACGCCGGAGCAGCTGGCGCAGACTGCCATCGGCGCGGCGCGGCATTGCCGCCGCTTCGGGGTCGAACCGCGCGTCGCCTTCTGCTCGCAGTCGTCCTTCGGCAACCAGCCGGAAGGTTCGGGCAAGCGGCTGCGCGAGGCCATCGCCATCCTCGACGCCAAGCAGACCGATTTCCAGTATGAGGGCGAGATGAACGTCGACGCGGCGCTCGATCCGGAGCTGCGCGCGCGGCAACTGCCCGGCGGGCGGATGGACGGGGCGGCGAACGTGCTGATCTTCGGCCATGCGGATGCGGCCTCGGCGACGCGCAACATCCTGAAGATGAAGGCCGGCGGGCTGGAGGTGGGCCCGATCCTCATGGGCATGGGCAACCGCGCCCACGTCGTGACACCGGGCATCACCCCGCGCGGCCTGCTGAACATGGCGGCCATCGCAGGCACGCCGGTGGCGCAATACGGCTGAGCAAAAACAGCGCCGAACCTTGACGCAAGGGGGCCATCATGCTCCCCTTGCTTTGCCATTTGTCTATCGTATCGATTCCGGAAAGGCCTGCCCGATGAAGGTTATGCTCTCTCTCACCGCCGCGTTGCTCCTCGGAACCGGGGCCTCGGCCGCCACCACGGGTTTCTCCCTCGGCATCGCCGGGGACAACAACGTGCCGACCCTGACGTTGACGAACACCGGCGATCTGGGCGAGATCGTCGGGTTCGACGTCACGATGGGCGTCAGCGGATACAACTTCGACGGGGTCGGCGCGGAATATCCGACATCCGGCGTTGTCGCGACGCTGGTAACGGGTGACTACAACACCACCGGCGGCAACACAGCCGCGGGCCGATACACGACGATCAGCTACACCAGCACCGGCTTTGTCAGCGGCAAGAATTTTGCCTACACGGTGGACGTCGACAGCAACTATGCCAACAACATCCAGGACTACCAGACGCGGATGCTGCCCGGCGGGTCGTTTACCGTGCACTTCTCCGGCGGCCTGACCAACCTGCTCACCATCGACCTGAGCCCGACCACCGGCAACGACAGCGAGC
Organism: Tropicibacter sp. S64; assembly: GCF_049803835.1. Classification (NCBI taxonomy): domain Bacteria; kingdom Pseudomonadati; phylum Pseudomonadota; class Alphaproteobacteria; order Rhodobacterales; family Roseobacteraceae; genus Tropicibacter; species Tropicibacter sp. S64. The sequence continues at coordinate 179,165 of NZ_JBNAGK010000005.1, forward strand.
CGTATTTCTATTCCGCCAGCGTTACCGACGTCGCGGCTGTGCCGCTGCCCGCGGGACTGCCGCTGTTGATCGCCGCCCTGGGCGGGGCCGTGGCGCTGACCCGGAAACGGCGCACGGCGGCCTGACCCGGGCGGCCAAACGTCGTCAACGGTTTTTCAAAGTCCTTGCAAGGACTTTGCCGAGCCTACCGGCGGCGGCGTGCCAGGCCCAGACCGCCGAGCGCCGCCAGCAGGAGCACGCCGCCACCGGGCAGCGGCACCGGGGTGGTGTTCGACGTGATCAGCAGGCTGTCGATGGCCCAGCTTTCGTCCGCCCCGCCCTGCCAGCCGGCCCCTTCCGCGTAGAAGGACAGCACCAGCGACGAGGCCACGTGCCCGAAGGTCACGGAGACGACGCCGCCATTGTCCGCCGGGGCGCCGAAGCCATAGGCCGCCGTGGCAAAGCTCTGCGTCACCGTGGGCGGCACCGGCGCGAAGCCGGTCACCTCGTCCCAGGACAGGGTCAGGACGTCGACGCCATCCGCCTCCACCGAGAAGTAGTCCGGCCCATAGGCCACATTGCCGACCGAATCCCAGCTGTCGATCAACGCGAGCGAGAAGCTGAGCGTGATGCTGCCATGGCTGGCCAGCCCGCCGAGGCTGACGGTGGTTGCCACCGCCGGGTTGCCCCCGCTGCTGTTCTGCCAGAACGAACCGCTCATGCCGGTCTGCCCGGCATAGCCCTGCACTCCGGTCACGCCGCCCGCCCCGCCGATGGCGCCCGACACGATGCCGTCGAAATTCTCGCTCAGCAGCGTCGCCGCCGATACCGGACCGGCCAGCGCCAGCACGCCCGCCACCGCGATCGTTTTCATCATTCCTGTCACTCCCTGCCCCAAACGGTCCGACCGCGACTGTGGCATGGGATCCGCCCAACCCAAAGCAGAACTTTCGCCATCGACTCCGCTTTGACCCGAGCGCCCGGTCTTCCCCTCCTCGGTGTGAGTCGCGATACGAAATTTGCAAGCCGGACATTTGCAGTTTTGCAATTTTGGCCGAACTTTGCAGGTTACCGGCAAAAATCACTTTGGTTTGCAAAAATTCGCAAGGCAATTCCGCCGGATTTCGCAAATCTGCTGCGGTAATCTGTCCTGTCATGCGCCAACAGACTTGCCGGTATGCGTCCCGAGCCCCTAAGCCATTGCCCAAGCATCCAGAGGAGGACCATCATGGGCTACAAGCAGGTTTACGACAGCTGGAAGACCGACCCCGAAGGCTTCTGGATGGAAGCCGCCAAGGCCATCGACTGGGTCGAGGCCCCGAGGCAGGCGCTCTTCGACCGGGGCGACAATCTCTATGAATGGTTTGCCGATGCCAAGGTGAACACCTGCTGGAACGCCGTGGACCGGCATGTGGAGGCGGGGCGCGGCGAGCAGACCGCGATCATCTACGACAGCCCGATCACCCACACCAAGCGCGAAATCTCCTACGTCGAGTTGCGCAACCGGGTGGCGACGCTGGCGGGCGCGCTCCGCGCCAAGGGCGTCGAGAAAGGCGACCGCGTCATCATCTACATGCCGATGATTCCCGAGGCGCTGGAGGCGATGCTGGCCTGTGCCCGCCTTGGTGCGATCCACTCCGTGGTGTTCGGCGGCTTTGCCGCGAACGAGCTTGCGGTGCGCATCGACGATGCCACGCCGAAGGCGATCATCGCCGCCTCCTGCGGCATGGAGCCGGGGCGCGTGGTGCATTACAAGCCGCTGCTCGACGGGGCCATCGAGCAGGCGAAGCACAAGCCGGATTTCTGCGTGATCTTCCAGCGCGAGCAGGAAGTGGCGCAGCTCATCGAAGGCCGCGACTACAACTGGCACGGCTTCCAATATGGCGTCGAGCCCGCCGAATGCGTGCCGGTCGAGGGCAACCATCCGGCCTACATCCTCTACACCTCCGGCACCACCGGCCAGCCCAAGGGCGTGGTGCGGCACACCGCGGGCCATCTCGTCGCGCTCAACTGGACGATGAAGAACCTCTACAACGTCGAGCCGGGCGAGGTCTTCTGGGCGGCCTCGGACGTGGGCTGGGTCGTGGGGCATTCCTACATCTGCTACGGCCCGCTGATCCACGGCAACACCACCATCGTCTTCGAGGGCAAGCCTGTCGGCACCCCGGACGCCGGGACCTTCTGGCGGGTGATCTCGGAGCATAAGGTGAAGAGCTTCTTCACCGCGCCGACCGCCTTCCGCGCGGTGAAGCGCGAGGACCCGAAGGGCGAGTTCGTCAAGAAATACGACCTTTCCGGCCTGCGCGCGGTCTATCTCGCGGGCGAGCGGGCGGACCCGGCGACCATCGAATGGGCGCAGGAGCAGCTCAAGGTGCCGGTGGTGGACCACTGGTGGCAGACGGAGACCGGCTGGGCGATCTGCGCCAACCCGGTCGGCATCGAGGAGCTGCCGATCAAGCTCGGCTCGCCCACCGTACCGATGCCCGGCTATGACGTGCAGATCCTCGACGAGGCGGGCCATCCGATGAAGCCGGGCGAGCTTGGCGCCATCGCGGTGAAGCTCCCCCTGCCCCCGGGCACCCTGCCGACGCTGTGGAACGCCGAAGGCCGCTTCCGCAAGTCCTACCTCGACCACTTCCCCGGCTATTACGAAACCGGCGACGCGGGCATGATCGACGAGGACGGTTACGTCTCGATCATGGCGCGGACCGATGACGTCATCAACGTCGCCGGGCACCGCCTCTCGACCGGCGCGATGGAGGAGGTCCTGGCCTCGCATCCGGACGTCGCCGAATGCGCCGTCATCGGCGTGACGGACGACCTCAAGGGCCAGCTGCCGCTCGGCTTCCTGTGCCTGTCGAAAGGCACGAACCGCCCGCATGACGAGATCGTCAAGGAAAGCGTCAAGCTCGTGCGCGAGAAGATCGGGCCGGTTGCCGCCTTCAAGCTCGCCTGCGTCGTGGACCGCCTGCCGAAGACCCGCTCGGGCAAGATCCTGCGCGCCACCATGGTGAAGATCGCCGACAGCGAGGCGTACAAGCTGCCCGCGACCATCGACGATCCGGCGATTCTCGACGAGATCAGGACCGCCCTGCAGGGCCTCGGCTACGCCAAGGGTTGAGCCAGATCCGCAGGACCGATCACAAGGCCCGGCCCACGCCGGGCCTTTCGTGTTTCACGTCCGAAAAAACCGAAGAACGGCGCGCCCGCTCAGGCACGCCGTTCCGGTCCCCAAAATCCTTTTGGGAAGCCGTGCCTTGCGGGTCCACCAGAGACATGGGGACGACGGACCCGTTCGGTACGGCGGGAATGTGTGACCTGCGACCCAATCCGGAAACCGCTTAACAGCCCGCGCGCCACTCAACACGCGGACCCTGCAAGTCAACACGGACCGGGACGCGGAAATGTCGCCCCGCCGTGCATACCATCCCGTTTCCAGTCACCGGAATTCCCGGGCACGGAAAAACCCCGCGCCGTTCCGAAGATTGGCAACGCCCCTACTAAACCGCCAAATTCTGTGCCAGCATGTGACTCACATCACAGGATGATGCAGATTCATCAATTTCGGCAGTAAATTCAATGACTCCACCCGACGGCCCCGACCGGCACGGTCAATCCAGCATTCTTTTCGAGGCCCTGCGTCCCGCCGACGCCAGCGCCCTGCGCGCCCTCGCACGACCGGTTCACTATCCGGCACACGCCCAGATCTGCGCCGAGGGGGCCGATGACCAGTCCATGTTGCTGATCGAGACCGGGCGGGTGGAAATCTCGCTCACCTCGGTGGATGGCCGCCGCTCGATTCTCGCCCAGCTTGGTCCCGGCGACGTGGTCGGTGAAATGGCCGCCCTGGACGGCCGCCCGCGCAGCGCCGATGCGGAGGCGGCGGGGCATGTCACCGGCCTGCTGCTGACCCGGGCGCAGGTGCAGACCTTCCTGCACGAGCACCCGGAGGCGGCGCTTTCGGTGATCCAGACGCTGTGCGAGCGGCTGCGGCGCACCAACGCCCGGCTGGCGACACAGGTGCTGACAGACGGGCCAACGCGGCTGGCGCGGCTGCTGAGCCAGCTGTTCCGGGACTGGGGTGAGATGATGCCGGACGGCCAGGTCCACCTGACCGAGAGCTTTTCGCAGTCCGACTTCGGCGACATGACCGGCCTCACGCGCGAAACGGTAAACCGGAATATCCGGGCCTGGGAAAGCCGGGGCGTGCTGAAACGCGCAAACTCCGTGCTGATCCTGCTCGATCCGGAGGCCCTCGACCGGCTGGCGCAGTAGCGCAGGTCAGCCGGTCTGCGGCGCTCCCGCCCCGTGCGCGTCATGGTCCTCGGCGTGATGGGTGTGGCGCGGGTCCATCATGCCCTCCTTCACGCCGAAGTGGATCAGCGCCACGTTCACCGGGTAGGCCGCGACGAGGCCGAGTGTCAGCGACACGATCATCGACGACCAGAACAGCGGCTCGCCCATGCCGGCCTTGCCCGACACGGCCAGATCGACCGAGATCGCCACGATTTCCATGACCGCGATGGAGGGGGTCTCGGACAGCACCGCGTCCCAGAGCGCCGTTCGGAACGGCACCCCGTCCTGCACCAGCGGCCCCACGGTCAGCGCGTAGCCCGCGACATAGGCCATGACGAAGGTCAGCGCCGCGATGCCGATGTTGCCCAGCCCGAGCAGGCCGACGGCGATCAGCAGCCCGACGATCTCCCCCGCCCCGCAGCCGGAATAGCAATGCGCGACGGAGCGGAAGCCGCGCCGCCAAAGCGTGTCGCGCGGGATCTCCTTCCGCCCGCAACTGCGGTAGATCAGCAGCCCGAGCGGGCCGGAATAGAGCACTGTCAGCACCCAGACCACCTTCATCAGGCTCATCAGGTGGGCGTTTTTCGTGGCAAGATCGCGGATCACCCAGAGCACGCAGGGCACCATGAGCGCGGCCCAGGCAACCAGGAACCACGGCGAGGAGAGGAGGGAGAGCACTGTCTGCATGAAACCCCAACGCAGCCGCGCCGCGCCGGGTTCCTGCAAAATCCGCGCCGGGGTCAGGCCCGGGTCACGCTCCGATCAGGCCAGCATCGCCTGGCTGAGGTTCACATGCGCCACCTTGCGCAGCATGAACGTCGCCCGGGCCTTTTGCTTGTCGTTGCGGTCGGAGACATGCCGCAGCACCACCCTTTGCTGGTCGATCAGCCCCTGCAGTCGGACCGTCCGGCCCATCTGTGTCAGGATCAGCCCATCCTGCGGCGTGACATCGAGGTTCCACTGGTGCAACCCCTTGTACTTGCCGTGTTCGGCCTCGTTCGGACAGAAGCTGAAGATCAGCCCGCCGCCGATGCGGATCACGCTCAACAGGTTGAACAGGCCGATTATCGGGTCGATCGAATGGTCGAGCGAGTTGAAACACCAGACCAGATCGAAAGCCTCGGGGCCGAAATCCGCCAGCGCGGTCTCGAAATACCCCGGCTGCGTGCGCGGCACGCCGGTGATGCCGACGCTGTCCAGCAGGCGGTTGTACTCCTGCGACAGCGGGTCCACCACGGTCAGGTCGATCTCGTACTCGGGGTGGGTGTAACCGACGTAGGACAGCGGGCCGGAGCCGATGTCGAGCATCTTCACCGGGCGGCTCCGATCCAGGTCGAGATGCGGCAGCAGGTCCAGAACCAGCGGCGTCAGCGGCGCGTCCGGATCGGTGCGGCGACGGAAATCGCCCGGCCACTTGTCGCCCCTGCCGGTGATCCAGCGGTCCCAGAAGCCCACTTCGGCGGGCGCCCGCAGGTTCCAGTTGTCGATGTCCCATGTGACCGCCGCCTTCAGCGCGTCGGTCTGCATGTCTGCAGTTTCGATGAATTCGCTCATTGCAATGCCTCATGATCTGCTCGTCATGCCCGTTCTTCGCCCGCCCGAAAAATGGCGCGCGCGCAGGCTTTTGGTTGTACCGGAACGATAATCGCGCTCCGGCTGTTCGGCAAGAAAAGAGCGCCCGGATCAGGCGACTGGCTCACGAAACAGACGAATTGCCCGCAGATCAGACGAATTGCTCGCGGATCAGCCGTTCTTCGAGGCCATGGCCCGGATCGAAGAGCACCCGGTGGGCGATCCTCGGCTCGGACCGGATGTGCACCTGCCGCACGTCGCGCACGGAGCGGCTGTCGGCTTCCGCCATCACCGGGCGCTTCTCCGGCTCCAGCACGTCGAAACTCACCTCCGCCCCCTTCGGCAGCAGCGCCCCGCGCCAACGCCTCGGCCGAAAGGCCGCCACGGCGGTCAAGGCGAGCACATCCGCACCGATTGGCAGGATGGGGCCATGAGCGCTGTAATTGTAGGCGGTCGATCCGGCGGGCGTCGCCAGCAGTGCCCCGTCGCAAACCAGTTCCGGCATCCGCACCTTGCCATCCACCGAGATCCGCAGCTTCGCCGCCTGCGGCCCCATGCGCAGCAGCGAGACCTCGTTGATCGCCAACGCCCGATGCGCCTCGCCGGTGCCGGTGACGCAGCGCATGGCCAGCGGGTTGATCACCGCCTCCTCCGCCGCCTCCAGACGCTCGACGAGGCCGTGCTCGGAATATTCGTTCATCAGGAAGCCGACCGTGCCCCGGTTCATGCCGTAGACCGGCGCCGGGTTGTCTTCGCATCGGTGCAGCGTCTGCAGCATGAAGCCATCGCCGCCCAGGGCGACGATCACGTCCGCGCCGTCCTCCGCGTGATCGCCATAGCGCCGGGTCAGCCCGGCCAGGGCGGCCTGCGCGATGTCGGCGAGGGAGGCGCAAAAGGCGATCCGGAGTGTCATGGGTTTCCTGTTGTGACCAATTCGCGCCAAAAGAAGCACAAAGGCGTCCGCTTGCCCAGAGAGGCCGCAAGATTAATGCCGCATGTCGGTTTAGAACCTTTGCCCCCCGCAGGCTTTCCGTTACATGGGCGTCAAATTCCCGGAATCTCCAAAGGAGCAAGGACGATGAACGCATCCATCCGCGACAGTGGTTTCTTCACCGAGAGCCTGTCTTCCCGTGACCCGGAGCTGTTCGGCTCGATCACCGGCGAGCTGGGCCGCCAGCGTGACGAGATCGAACTGATCGCCTCCGAGAACATCGTCTCCCGTGCCGTCATGGAGGCCCAGGGCTCCGTGATGACCAACAAATACGCCGAAGGCTACCCGGGCAAGCGCTACTACGGCGGCTGCGACTGGGTGGACGTGGCGGAAAACCTCGCCATCGAACGCGCCTGCAAGCTGTTCGACTGCGCCTTTGCCAACGTCCAGCCCAACTCCGGCTCGCAGGCCAACCAGGGCGTGTTCAACGCGCTTCTGAAACCGGGTGACACCATCCTCGGCATGTCTCTCGACGCCGGCGGCCACCTGACCCACGGCGCCCGCCCGAACCAGTCCGGCAAGTGGTTCAACGCCATCCAGTACGGCGTGCGCCGGCAGGACAACACGCTCGATTACGATCAGGTCGCGGACCTGGCGAAGGAACATCAGCCGAAGCTGATCATCGCCGGCGGCTCCGCCATCCCGCGCCAGATCGACTTCGCCAGGATGCGCGAGATCGCCGACAGCGTCGGCGCCCTGCTGCACGTCGACATGGCGCACTTCGCCGGTCTCGTGGCGGCGGGCGAGCATCCCTCGCCCTTCCCGCACGCCCATGTGGCGACGACCACCACCCACAAGACCCTGCGCGGCCCGCGCGGCGGCATGATCCTCACCAACGACGAGGACATCGCCAAGAAGGTCAACAGCGCGATCTTCCCGGGCATCCAGGGCGGCCCGCTGATGCACGTCATCGCCGCCAAGGCCGTGGCCTTCGGCGAGGCGCTGCGCCCCGAGTTCAAGACCTACGCGCAGCAGGTGATCAAGAACGCGCAGGCGCTCTCCGATCAGCTGATCAAGGGCGGCCTGGACACCGTGACCCACGGCACCGACACCCATGTCGTGCTCGTCGACCTGCGCCCCAAGGGCGTGAAGGGCAACGCGACCGAGAAGGCATTGGGACGCGCCCATATCACCTGCAACAAGAACGGCGTGCCGTTCGACCCGGAAAAGCCGACCATCACCTCCGGCATCCGCCTCGGCTCCCCGGCGGGCACCACGCGCGGCTTCGGTGAGACCGAATTCCGCCAGATCGCCGACTGGATCATCGAAGTGGTCGACGGTCTCGCCGCGAACGGCGAGGACGGCAACGGCGAGGTCGAGGCCAAGGTGAAGGCCGAGGTCGAGGCCCTCTGCAAACGCTTCCCGATCTACCCGGAGCTCTGATCCCGCTGGACAAGCCAGACCAGAGGCCCATGCATCCCTGCATGGGCCTTTCTCGTTTTTGGGCAATTCGCAGCCGGTTCGGCATGGGCTAGACCCCGGGAACCCTTGAAGGAGACCTGCCATGACCACCGACACCGCCCCGTTCTGGGACCGGATCGCCGACACATACGCCGCCCGGGCGGTGGACAACCCCGCTGCCTGGGAGACGACTCTGGAGCGCTGCCGCCACTGGCTGCGCCCGGAGGCCACCGCGCTGGAACTCGGCTGCGGCACCGGCTCCACGGCGCTGAAGCTGGCCGATGCCGTAGCGGACTACACCGGCACGGATGTCTCCGGTGCGATGATCCGCATCGCGCAGGGCAAGGACGCGCCCGGCCACCTGCGCTTCGTCCGCGCCGAGGCCGAGGCGGCGCTGGCCCCCGGGGTGGACGTGGTGCTGGCCTTCAACCTCCTGCACCTGATCGCGGACCTGCCGCCGCTGCTAGGGCAGGTGTACGACGCCCTGCCCTCCGGCGGCCTGTTCCTGTCGAAGACCCCCTGCCTCGGCCACAAACCCTGGCTGCGTCCGGTGATCTGGGCCATGCGCTGCTTCGGCAAGGCCCCTCCAGGCGTGCGCTATGTCACCGTCGGCCAACTCGAGGCGATGATCCGCGCGGCGGGGTTCGAGGTCCTGGAAACCGGCGGCTACCCGGCCAGCCTGCCGAACCAGTTCATCGTGGCGCGCAAGCCCTGAGAGGGAGGAAAATTTCCGGGGCGAAATTTTTGATTGGGGTCGTCCTTGGTTGTGCCATTGGTCCAAGCAACCAATGGACGACGCCCCGGACCCCGAGGGTATTTTCAGACCAGAGAAGACCGGGCGCTGCGCTCCGATCCCGGGGAAAGCCCCTCCTGAAAGGGGGGGCTGCGCGGTAGCGCGGGGGGGCGAGTGAGCGCGAAACGCGCGTGCCCTTAAGTCAGCCGGACAATCGCGGCGCGATTCCATTGCAGTCGTGTTACACTCGGTGCTTACTGCTCGTTCAAAGACCGTTTCCTGGCACGAAAGGACACTCTCCCATGCGCCCGTTCCACCCCAGCCGCCGCGCCTTCATTGCCGGTTCCGCCTCGCTCATTGCGCTCCACCCGTTCTCGGCCCGGGCGCAGGGCGCGCAGGCGCACCTGCGGATCATGGAGACCACGGACCTGCACGTCCACGTCTTCCCGTATGACTATTACTCCGACAAGCCGGTCGATACCGTCGGCCTCGCCCGCACCGCATCGCACATCAACGCCATCCGCGCCGAGGCGACCAACACGCTGCTGGTGGACAACGGCGACTTCCTGCAGGGCAACCCGATGGGCGATTACATCGCCTACGAGCGCGGCATGAAGGAGGGCGACCTGCACCCGGTCATCAAAGCGATGAACACCGTGGGCTTCGATGCCGCGACCATCGGCAACCACGAGTTCAACTACGGTCTCGATTTCCTGATGAAATCCGCCGCCGGGGCGGAGTTCCCCATCGTGCTGGCCAACATTGCCAAGACGAAGGGCGCCAGCCCGCGCGAGGATGAGACGCTGTTCAAGCCCTATGTCATCCTCGAACGCCAGTTGACCACCGGCTCGGGCGAGACGCACCCGATCAAGGTCGGCATCATCGGCTTCACCCCGCCGCAGGTGATGAACTGGGACCGCAAGCATCTCGAAGGCAATGTCGAGGCGCGGGACATCGTCGAGACCGCCAAAGCCTATGTGCCGCAGATGCGCGAGGAAGGCGCGGACATCATCCTGGCCCTGTCGCACTCCGGCATCGGCTCTGCCGATCATGAGGACGGCATGGAGAACGCCTCCGTGCCGCTGGCCGCCGTCGACGGGGTCGATGCGCTGATGACCGGGCATTCGCACCTCGTCTTCCCCTCCCCGACCTACGCCGATTACGCGGCCGTGGATGCAGAGAAGGGGCTGATCCACGGCAAGCCCGCGGTCATGGGCGGCTTCTGGGGCTCGCACCTCGGCGTCATCGACCTGATGCTCGAGCGCGACGGCAACGGCTGGCGCGTGGTGACGACCGAAACCGCCACCCGCCCGATCTCCGAGCGCAAGGAGGACCGCTCCATCGTCGCGCTCGTCGAGAGCGATCCGGCGGTTCTGGCGTCGGTGCAGCAGGAGCATGACGAGACCCTCGCCTACGTCCGCCGCGCCGTGGGCAAGACCGACGCGCCGCTGCACAGCTACTTCGCGCTGGTGGCGGACGATCCGTCGGTGCAGATCGTCTCCATCGCGCAGACCTGGTACATCAAGCAGATGCTGGCGGGGACCGAGTACGAGGGCCTGCCGGTCCTCTCCGCCGCCGCGCCGTTCAAGGCGGGCGGGCGCGGTGGCCCCGACTATTACACCGACGTGCCGGTGGGGGATGTGGCGATCAAGAACGTCGCCGACCTCTACCTTTATCCCAACACCGTGCGGGCAGTGAAGGTGACCGGTGCTCAGGTGAAGGACTGGCTGGAGCGCTCCGCCGGGATGTTCAACACGGTGGAGCCCGGCAAGGCCGACCAGGTGCTGCTGAACCCCGACTTCCCCTCCTACAACTTCGACGTGATCGACGGGGTGACCTATCAGATCGACCTCTCGCAGCCGTCGAAGTTCGGCCCGAAAGGTGAGCTGGAGAACCCGGAGGCGAACCGCATCGTCAATCTCGCCTACAATGGCCAACCGATTGATCCGGATGCCGAATTCGTGATTGCGACGAACAACTACCGCGCCTCGGGCGGCGGCAGTTTCCCGGGTACCGGGGACACGATCATCTTCGAAGGGCCTGACACCAACCGGGACGTCATCGTGCGCTACATCGTCGAGCAAGGCACCATCGACCCGAAGGCCGACGCCAACTGGGGCTTCGCGCCGCTGCCGGGCACGTCGGTGCTGTTCGACACCGGCCCGAAGGCGAAGGAGTTCGCCGGGAGCGTGCAGGGCGTGACGATCGAGGAAGCCGGGGATGGCGCGGACGGCTTCGCCCGGTTCCGCATCGACCTCTGAGCCTGTGAGAGGGTTTGCGCCGCGCTGACGCGCGTCGCCCGGCGGGGGGGGGGCCCCCCGGGGGGGGGGGGCGGCGGCCCCGGCGGGGGGGGGGCGGCGAGTGGCGGT